>CAYZGF010000111.1:0-7837 GCA_964477595.1 uncultured Algimonas sp. | reverse complement strand
CGGTCGCAAATTTCCCTTGCTTGCTGTTTTATATCGTCGTGAATTTCAGCGGTCATCAACCGAACCGTTACCGGTTCGGCGCTTCACTGCATTTGACTCACTGGGTCAAATGCGGGCGTTTTGCTTCTAAGAAGAAACAAAGTGTTGTTTCACTGAATAATACTGGAAGAAACAATGTGGTGGCCCGCACGGGCAGTGTGCGAGCCACCTGGGGGCTTCCCTGGAGGGGAAGCGAGTTATCACATCAAAAGACGGGACTAGTCTTTGGACATGATAATGCGGGTTTGCGGGTATGGCGTTGCCATGCCTGCTGCGCCCAAAGCGGCTTTGATTTGTTCCGGAACGGAATAGGTCACATCGAAGTAATGCGCGCCATCCGTGAAGGGACGGACGAGGATTTCCACGCTGCGCTCGCTCAATGTTTCGACCTCAATGAACGGGGCCGGGTCGGATTTAACATGCGGGTGGTCGGCCAGCACCTTCTGGATGACTTCGCGGGCTTTCTGGACGTCGTCCTCATAAGCCACGTTAAAGCGCATATCGACGCCGCGCACCGGATGGTGGCTGTGGTTGATGATCTTCTCGCCCCAAATTTTGCTATTCGGGATGATGATCTGCTGGTTGTCGAATGTTTGCAGAATGGTCGTGAACATGTCGATTTCCTCGACATTGCCAAATGTTCCGGCCGCGTCGATAAAGTCGCCGACTTTATATGGGCGGAAAATCAGGAGCATGACGCCAGCCGCCAAATTGGACAATGTGCCCTGCAAGGCGAGGCCAACCGCGACAGTCGCCGCACCGAGGACCGCGACGATGGATGTCGTTTCAACGCCAAAGCGGTTCAACACGGCGATGGCAACAACGGCCATAATCAGGAAGCCAACGATACTGGCAAAGAACCGGAAGAGCGTTTCATCCAAATGTTGATATTTTTGGCCCAGTTTCACAATCGCATTGCGCGCGCGTTTGGAGACCCAAAGGCCGACCAACAGGATCAGAATGGCGATCACGACATTGGTCGCAAGGCCTAATCCCGTGCTGGTCAAACTCTCCAGTCGTTCGGGGTTTAAAAAGTCTTTTAATTTATCCATGGGGCCCTCCAGCCAATACTTAAACTGGGTGGCTCATAGCGTGAGTTATGATGAACAAATTCTGAACATAATAAAATGCGGCCGTTCATCAGTTGTACATTTTTTGCGGAATAGAGGGCGTCACAGATTTTATTTCGACCTAACATATAGGAAATTGAACATGGCGAATTTTGTAAAAATATTGGCGGCGAGTGCTGCGACGGCCGCGCTTTTGACCACTATGCCTGCCTTCGCGCAAGACGATACGGGGTGGTCCGGCGAGGCGTCCCTGACGGGCTCTAAGACCACGGGTAACACCGAAACAACGGATATCGGGCTGGGATTAAAGCTGAACAAGCAGGGTACGACATGGGGCCACAGCTTTAATGCCTCTGCCGATTTTGGCCGTGTATCAGGAGAAACCAATAAGGAACGTTATGTCCTTGGTTATCAAATTGACCGTAACCTCTCAGACCGTCTCTATGCGCTCGGCAATGCGGATTATTACCGCGATGAGTTCGGCGCCTTTGAGGAAGGGTATTACGTCGGTGCGGGTTTAGGATATAAACTGGTCGAGCCGGCCCCGCTAGGTTGGGACATTGAAGGCGGTGTTGGCTATCGTTCACAGTTGCCGGCCGTTGCAGCGGGTTTAACGCCAGCTGAAATCGCTGTGCTCGAAGCGGATGGATCACTGGACCGGCAGAATGAACTGGCTCTGCGCGGTGCGTCAAAGCTGACTTATGATTTCAACGACGCGGTTTCGCTTTATAATAACAGCGAAGTCACGTGGTCCGAGAGCGATACCTATCTCTGGAATGAATTTGGGTTGACGGCGAATTTGATGGGTAATTTGGCGGCGCGCGCGTCCTTCCGCGTGGATCACCATACAGATGTTCTGCCGGGTCGGGAGAAGACGGATACGATCACCCGCTTTGGTGTCGTTTACACGATGGATTAGCACCTATTTAGGGCCGTTTGCGGCCCTTACAATCTCGGTCAGAATCCTGTAGGAATCACTATCGATTCACGCAGGATTTTTTCCATGACTGAGCCCGCTCAAAATACACCCGCTTCCACCCCTGCTTATGGGGCTGATAGCATCAAAGTCCTCAAGGGGCTGGACGCGGTGCGCAAGCGGCCGGGGATGTATATTGGCGATACGGATGACGGCTCCGGCCTGCATCATATGGTCTATGAGGTCGTGGATAATTCCATCGATGAGAGCCTCGCCGGACATGCCGACCGGGTGGAGGTTGTGCTCCATCCTGACGGGTCTTGCTCTGTCTCTGATAATGGCCGCGGCATCCCCGTCGCCATGCATACGGAAGAAGGGATTTCCGCCGCAGAGGTCATCATGACCCAGCTCCATGCGGGCGGGAAATTTGACCAGAATTCGTACAAGGTCTCAGGCGGCCTGCACGGGGTGGGCGTCTCGGTCGTGAACGCGCTGTCGGTCTCGCTGCAGTTGACGATCTGGCGTGACGGCAAAGAACATTGGATGGAGTTTAGCCATGGCGACTCCCTCGCGCCGCTGAAAGTGGTTGGCGATGCACCGCAAGATAATCGCCGCGACGGAACAACGCGGGTTCTGACGGGGACGAAGGTCCGCTTCCTGCCATCGGAAGAGACCTTCACAATGGTCGAGTTCGACCGCGCGACGCTGGAACGACGCCTGCGGGAGCTGGCGTTTTTGAACTCCGGCGTCATGATTATTCTAACGGATGAACGTCCCGAAGAACCGATCGTCACAGAGCTCTATTATGAAGGCGGCATTGAAGCCTTCGTTCGGCATCTCGACGCAAATAAAACGCCGATTCTGGACGGGCCAATTAACGTCCATGCCGAGAAAGACGGTATAACTGTCGACGCGGCCATGTGGTGGAATGACGGCTATCACGAAAATGTCCGCTGTTTCACAAACAATATCCCGCAACGCGATGGCGGCACGCATTTGGCGGGTTTTCGCGGCGCGCTGACCCGTACAATTAATACCTACGCTCAAGGTATGGCGAAAAAGAATGATAAGGTAAAACTCTCCGGCGATGACGCCCGTGAAGGCCTCACATGTGTGTTGTCCGTAAAAGTACCGGACCCGAAATTCAGCTCTCAAACCAAAGATAAATTGGTCAGCTCTGAGGTCCGCCCCGTCGTCGAATCTGCGATGAACGAAGCGCTCGGGGAATGGTTCGAAGAGCATCCGCAAGAAGCCAAGATGATCGTGCAAAAGATCGCCGAAGCTGCCGCTGCCCGCGAAGCGGCGCGCAAAGCCCGTGATCTGACGCGGAAGAAAAGCTCGCTCGACGTGGCGTCTCTGCCGGGGAAACTTGCGGATTGCCAAGAACGTGATCCGACGCTCTCAGAGATTTTCATTGTGGAGGGGGATTCTGCGGGAGGCTCGGCCAAACAAGCCCGTGATCGCCATAATCAAGCTATCCTGCCGCTTAAGGGTAAAATCTTGAATGTGGAGCGCGCTCGTTTTGACCGTATGCTCTCTTCGCAGGAAATTGGTACGCTGATCACGGCGTTGGGCACCGGTATTGGCCGTGAGGATTTTGATGCGGATAAAGCCCGCTACCACAAGATTGTCATTATGACTGATGCTGATGTGGACGGTGCACATATCCGCACATTGCTACTGACGTTCTTCTATCGCCAAATGCCGGAACTGATCGAGCGCGGCTATCTCTACATCGCGCAGCCGCCGCTCTATAAGGTCGAGCGCGGGAAGAATACGCAATATATTAAAGACCAGGCTGAATTAGATGAGTATCTCATTGATGCCGGCTCGCGTGATGCGTCACTGACGCTGGATAATGGCGAAGTCATTTCCGGTGAAGATTTGAAGCGTGTGGCCCGCGAAGCGCTGGCCGTGCAGCAAATACTGAACCGCATGAAACACCGTGCACCGGACAGTGCGATTGCACAAATCGCGATATCCGGCATTCTGGATGTTGAAGAACATCCGGAATTAATTACAAAAGCTGTAGAGCGTCTCGACCTCATTGCTGATGAAGGGGAAGACGGTTGGAGTGGTAGCTACCATGATGATGGTGCGCTTGTGTTTGAACGGGATGTGCGCGGTGTCATGGACCGCATTATCATGCGCCCGAGTTTCCGCGATAGTTCTGACGCGCGACGTTTACAAAAGCTGGCCCCATCTTTAGGCGAAACGTATGCTGGCACGGCCAGTTTCCGTCGAGGAGAAAATGATCCGATTTATGTTTCCGGTCCGGCGCAATTGCTCGATGTGGTATTCGAAGGCGGCCGCAAGGGCTTTAAAATCCAGCGCTATAAGGGTCTCGGCGAAATGAATCCGGACCAGCTTTGGGAAACGACACTCGACTCAAATGCGCGCTCATTATTGCAAGTTAAGATCGAAGCGGCAGATGTGACAGATGATCTCTTCACCAAGCTCATGGGTGACGTTGTTGAACCGCGGCGCGAGTTTATCATCAACAATGCGTTGGACGCCGAAGTCGACAGTTAGACCCGTCTAACGCGTCGTGCGATAGGCGCGCTTTATCATCTCGTCCATACGTTTTGTCTCGGCGTTCAACTCACGCTCGACAGCCTGTTGCATGAGGAATTGCGCCTCCTCGAAATCCTTCTGAGCTTCTTTTTGTATGCACGCTAAATAGCGCGTGATGTCTTGGGAATATTTTTCAAGGCTGGCTTGAGCGGAAAGAGCAGGTGATCGGTTTTGGATCGGCTTGCGGCATTCCGTTGTCCGCCATTTAAAATCACTCGCCGGTGTCTCCCGCAAGATTTCTCCCGCCGTTGCTGCGGTTGGTATTGCGGTACCTGCCGTGACGAAAGAGAAACAAAATAGAAGTGATATGATGCGGTGCATAAGAAAGTCCTATATGAATATAAAACAGCCTTAAGATGAGTGCGTGTATCATGGCTAGTGGGGTAACTGTATTAAGTCGATTTGAATTAAACTGTAACATATCGGGACCTCGCATGAATTGCGCCGCCTTATAAACCTCGGTTAGGTTGCATCTATGAACAGATATATTCGGTACAGCGCGGCCCTGCTGAGCGCGACGGCTTTACTCACAGCGTGTGGCGGCAGCGGTGGCGGGAGCAATTTCACACCTCCGACAACGGTTACGCCACCTCCTCCCCCATCGCCTGCCACAGTGACACGTTCAGTCGATCTGCCCACCGGTGACCCGGATTGTTTTCAGGGCGGCACCCGGACCGATAGCGGGCCAGACACGAATGGTGATGGCGCGTTGAATGATGGAGAGGTTGAAAGCTCGACATTCGATTGCGCAACGACGCAGGCAAATGAGTCTTTGAATTTTACACGCATTGCGACCTTCCCGGTATGCCTGCAACAGGACGCCACTTGCGATACGGATGTTATCCGGCGTGCCGAAATTTTGGATGTGTCCGGAGACGGAAATACGTTGATCTATACCGATGCCCCGCGAGAGGCGATCGGGTTTGTCGACATCTCAAATGCCCTTTCACCGCAAGCAGCAGGGACCCGCGATCTGCCCGGTATACCGACCTCGCTGGCCATTAAGGAAGGTTTCGCCATTGTCGCCGTTGACAGACCGGAGACATCAGGCGCGTCAAATGGGTCGTTGGAAATCGTGAATCTGAACACGCGTGTCATCGCGCGGTCCATTTCAATTGCCGGCAATCCGGATTCTGTAGCGGTCAGTCCCGATGGAACGCGGGCGCTGGTCGCGGTTGAAAACCCAAATATAAATGGCAGTGATCAACCGCCCATCCCCGGCTTCCTTGTGTCATTGGATGTTTCCGCAACTAACCCTGCAGATTGGACAGCTGTAGAAATTCCTCTGACAGGTCTCGCGGATATTGCCCCGGATGATCCGGAACCGGAATATGTTGATATTAATGCCGGCAATATTGCCGCCGTCAGTTTGCAGTCCAATAATCACCTCGTCTTGCTCGACCTTTCCACAAATTCCGTCACCGCAGATTTCAGTGCGGGTCGCGTCGATGTTGACCAGATCGATGCGACGGAAGGTGAAATTGACCGAATTGAACAGGTCGAACGTTTGGTCGGGGTTGTCCGCGAACCGGACGGCGTCGCCTGGATAAATAGCTCTCATTTCGCCACGGCCAATGAAGGCGATGAGAACCCGGCCAGCCGCGGCTTTTCGGTTTTTAACATATCGGGTGACGTCGTCTTTGATGTTGGGAATGCCTTGGAACATGAAGCCGCGCGTTTGGGCCATTACCCCGAACAAAGATCCGGCAATCAGGGGACAGAGCCGGAGAGCGCCGAAGTTGGTGTGTTTGGGGATGACCGCTACCTCTTTATAGGATCAGAACGCGGCGATATGGTTTTTGTTTATGATGCGGCGGACCCCACCGCACCGCTGGCCGTGCAAAGCTTGCCGACACCTGCGAGTCCCGAAGGGATAAAGGCCATTCCGTCGCGGAATTTATTGGCCGTTGCGGGCGAGGAAGATGACCGCTCTGACGGGGTGCGCTCTGCCATTTCTCTTTATGAATATGACATCGTCGCGCAGAGCTATCCGGACATCCGTTCAGAGGACCGCGCTGACGGCACACCGATCCCGTGGGGTGCTTTATCAGGCCTCGCCGTTGATCCATCCAATGACACGGTCCTTTATTCAGTTGAGGACGGCGTCTTTGATTCCAATCGCATTTTCCGCATAGATATTTCAACCGAACCTGCCCGCCTGACCGATGAAATCCGTTTGACGGATGATAATGATGTGATCGCCAATTTGGCGATTTCCGGTGAAACCAGCGACCGCAATAGTTTTGACGGGCGAGATCGCGCAGACCTTCTCAATGATGACGGCACTGTCGATCTGGATTTGGAAGGCATCACGGTCGCCTCTTCCGGCGGGTTTTGGGTTGTCGCGGAAGGCGAGGGCGATGCCGATAATACGCTTTTCGAACCGATTGACGCTGTAAATCTGCTCGTGAAAGTCAGCGAGACAGGCGTGATAGAAGAAGCCATTCGCTTGCCTGCAAATGTGGATGCCATTCAAATTGACCAAGGCTTTGCGGGCGTCGTGGAAGAAAATGGCCGCCTTTATGTGCCGTTCCAACGCCCTTGGGGAACGGAGACCCGACACCGGATTGGTCGCTATGATTTGACGACACAGCGTTGGGACTTTGTTTTCTACGCCTCTGATGCGCCGGAGTCCCAAGATGGCGGCTCCGTCAATCTCGCCGCAATTTCTGTTACCGCCGATGGGAGTTTCCGGCTGATGGAAAGCGATAGCAAAGCGGGACAAGACGCAGCCGTAAAACGTATTTACACGGCCAATTTGGACACAACGACCGCAAATTCGAATGTGTCTAAAACCCTCATTCGTGATCTCTTGGCCGAAGGGGATTTGCCCGTAAATGCAGGTGTCGTTCCGGATAATGTCCAAGGCATGACGGTCCTCTCTGACGGGCGCATATTTATTGTCAATGATAATGACGGCACACGCAGTAATGTCGCCGAAACACGCTTGATTGAGATTGACTAGATTTATTTAATTCAGCCATGCGGAAGTACTCACTGTCCATCGAGGGCACAGCCGAAGGTTAGTTTTAAAGCAGGACGTGCCCGCAGAGTTGTCTTCCTGATGGGGATACCAGAAGGAAGCGCTATGAGTGTTTTACAGAAAGACGATAAGTCGGGGTGCTAAGTCCAACATATCAAGCTCTGCGGCAATGGTTTTTGAAGAAGCGGCCCGTCTGTCCTACGAGTTGAGGCGGCTTTGGCCCCACGCATCGGCTCTCACTTCTAAAGTCCCGGC
>CAYZGF010000110.1:678-7874 GCA_964477595.1 uncultured Algimonas sp. | reverse complement strand
GGCCGCATCGATGAGCATACGTTTGGTCATGGTGTTCTCCAAGCGCTCGCGCGGATCCCCGACGGAGAGTCGGTCGCTGCGAGACTGTAATTAATGGGATAGGGTTCAAGGTCGCCGCGCGCGCTAACGAAAAGACCGGTAAAACCGCACCTTTTGTTTTCGCTTTCAATTGCGTGACGGGCATAAAAACTTTCGAAATGCAATGCGGACGAGATTGTCGACACTGCGTGAATTGGGCGAGGGGGCATTTCAGTTCAGCCAGCCTGTACTCGCATTCGTGACGTCACTGCCTCATTTTTGCCAAAAGGGCAAAGCATTTGTCAGGTCTCTGTCTTCAATTTCTGCGTGACCGTAAAGTCTTACGAATATTACATGTGTTTTGGGTGCCTTCGCGCCTGCTGATAAGACTTTATTCACCATGAAATCTGCATATCAGGATTATCGTGTTCCGACTTTTCTTCATATCCATAGCATTGGTGTTTTTAGCGGGCCTTACGGCTGAAGCTGCCGTGCCTGTTCCAAATTTGAAGCCGGGTACAGATATTGTAACGACTCCGGTTCGCGCCCCGGGCGTACGGTATTTTGAAACGCAGACACCTTACCCGGCCTTGAAGCCTAGAAGTTCCGAAAAGTCGTATCGGAAACCGATCATTGTTATTGATCCGGGGCATGGCGGTCGCGACCCGGGAGCTATCGGCCAGAAGGGGACTTTGGAGAAAACAATAACGACGAAAGCCGCAAATGAGCTTGCGACCCGTTTGCGTAAATCAGGTAAGTACACCGTCGTTATTACCCGCACGACAGACAGCTATGTTGAACATGATGACCGATTGCGGAAGGCGAGGACATCTCAAGCAGATCTGTTCATCTCCATTCACGCGGATTCTGTCGGGAATAAAAATACGCGCGGCGCCTCTGTTTACACGCTCGCTGATCGCGCAAAAGGGCGATCAAAGCGAATTGTGAATAACCAAAACTGGATTTTGGATGTTGATCTATCAGAACAGAGCGACCCTGTTGGAGACATTCTTGTCGATTTGGCGCAACGAAAAACGGAGAGCCAGTCAGACGCTTTTGCCGAAATTCTCCTTGAGGAGTTAAAGGGGCAAACAAAATTGGTCGGGAACTCGCATCGCCGCGCAGGCTATTATGTTCTTTTGGCGCCTGACGTGCCCGCTGTCTTGTTAGAGTTAGGGTTTTTGTCGAACGCCCAGGACGAAAAACTTCTCAAAACCAAAAAACACCGGACTAAAATTCTAGCGAGCGTGGAGCGGGCGATTGACACATATATGGCTCAACCCTGAAATCTCACTTCTGAACCTTAGACTTTATATACAGGCATTGCCCCGCTAACACCCTAATGACGCCGCATTCCGCGGTCAGATGATTCGACCTATGACCGAGACGATTTCACCAATTTCTACAGATGATGCGCCGCAAAAGCCGTCGCGCCGGGCAAAGTTTTTTCGGCTCTTCAAATGGTTGTTTGGGATTGGGCTCGCATTTGGCCTGATCGCTGCGATCATCTTATTCGTTCTGTTTGTCAGATGGACCCGCGATCTTCCGAGTGTGGAAAGCCTTTCAGAATATGAGCCGCCAGTTATGTCCCGCGTTCATGCGGGTGACGGTAAGCTCATTTATGAGTTTTCGAAACAGGCGCGAGTTTTCGTTCCCGTCAATACAATTCCGCGGGAACTGCAATTGGCTTTTGTCTCTGCGGAAGACCAAAGATTCTACCGACATAATGGATGGGATCCTATTGGACTGACACGCGCCGCGCTGTCTGCGCCGGGCAAAAAACTCCGTGGCCAACGCATTGGCGGGACGTCGACTTTGACCCAACAGGTCGCCAAAAACTTCCTCGTTGGCGATGATTACAGCATTAAACGAAAAGTCCGCGAAATCGCAATTGCGCACCGCATGGAGCAAGCCTTTACTAAAGATGAGATTATCGAGCTTTATCTGAACGAGATTTACTTTGGTCGCGGCGCATATGGTGTCGCTGCGGCGTCATTGAAACATTTCGGCAAGCCTATGCAGGACTTGACTTTGGCTGAGATGACATATCTTGCGGCCGTTCCGAAGGGACCGTCCAATTATCGTTTGGATGATGAGCGCGGCTATGAACGCGCGAAAAATCGTCAGGCCTATATTCTCGGTCGAATGGTCGAAGACGGATATATCACGCAGGAACAAGCAGATGAGGCCAAGGCTGGTGAGCTGGATTGGACAAAGCGCCTAGAGGGGGCCGAATATCTCGCTTCTGAGTATTTTGTCGAAGAGGCACGCAAACAAATTTATCAAATGTATGGCGAGGATGAACTTTATGAAGGCGGCTTGTCCATCCGCACAACACTCGACACGTCCATGCAGTTAGAGGGTCGTCGGGCTCTACGTCGTGGGTTGGAAATGATGGACCGTCGTCATGGATATCGGGGTCCGCTGACCACCTTTGACTCCATGTCAGATTGGAAAAAGCAATTAACTGCCGTGAAAGCACCTCTGGATATTGGTGATTGGCGCGTTGCATTGGTGATGGAGGTTTCAGAGCAATCCGCTGACCTTCGTTTTGTGCCGCCTGCGGATTGGCCGGAAGATGAAACATTTCCGGACATTGATGCGAAAGGTACACTCGCTTTATCCGATATTGCTTGGGCGAAGAAAGCTCTGGCCAAGGGCGCGGTTGGACCTGATTTGAAATCCGTGAAGTCTGTCTTGAAAGCCGGTGATGTGATTTTAGTACAACGCAAGCCCGTCAAGAAAGATGCTGACCCATCAACCGAATATAATCTGCGGCAAGTTCCGAAAGCCAATGGTGGATTGCTTGCCATGGACCCCCATACGGGTCGTGTACTTGCGATGGTGGGTGGCTATAGTTTTGACCAATCCCAATTTAACCGTGCGACGCAGGCAAAGCGTCAACCCGGTTCAGCGTTCAAGCCCTTCGTCTACGCAGCGGCACTGGAGAACGGTTTTACGCCTGCTGACCAAATTCTGGACGCGCCTTTTGTGATCGAACGCAAAGACGTAGAATGCGAAGAAACAGAGCAGGGCACATTGGCATTACGCGGCGTTCAAGACGAACGGAATGAGGATGACAGTGCCGATCCTACAGATGATGAATGCGAACGTTTCTATAAGCCGGAGAATTACAATGCCGGTAATTTCTACGGGCTCTCTACTTTGCGCTTGGGTATTGAAAAATCCCGAAACGCCATGACAGTCCGACTCGCCAATGAAATGGGCATGGGGCCTGTTATGCGTTTGTCCCAACGTTTTGGCATTTATGATGAGCCACAGCCTGAATTTGCTTGGGCTTTAGGTGCCGGAGAAACGACACTCTTACGTCTCGCTACGGCTTACTCGTCCATGATAAATGGTGGTAAAGCTGTAGAGCCCCGGATTTTGGACCGGGTTCAGGACGGAAATGGAAAGACCGTTTTCAACGCCTTCGAAGCCGATTGTGCGGAGTGTTTGCAGGAGACGTATACGGGGGCACCGCCTCCTGATCTTCCGGATAACCGCGAACAAGTCATTGATCCGGTTACAGCTTATCAAGTGACATACATCATGCAGGGCGTGGTTCAGAACGGAACGGGTGCACGTCTGCGCTCCCTAGAGCGTCCTTTGGGCGGCAAGACAGGCACGACAAATGACAGTTTCGACAACTGGTTTATGGGCTTCTCGCCTGACTTGGTCGTAGGTGTTTATGTCGGTATGGATACACCCGAACAAATGGGGCGTGAAACCGGGTCCAGCTCGGCCGTCCCAATTGTCCAGGATTTCCTCGAAACCGTCTTGAAGAGCCAATCGAAAGTTCCGTTTCGTATCCCGGATGGCGTCACCTTGGCTCCGGTTAATCGCTCTACGGGCGAGCCGTCCTATATCGGTGCCCCTGATTTCATTTTGGAAGCGTTTAAACCCGGAACTGAACCGACAGTAGGTGGGTTGAGCCGAACCATTCGTGTGGGCTCGGGAACAGATTCTCTCGGTGGTTTCTTTGGGTCAGCGCCTGTCACATCAGAGGAAGACACCTCTGATAGCAGTCCAAGCGATACGGAAGGCAATTCCGAAGAAGAGGCTGAGCTGTCAGATATTTTGACCCGAGCTGAAAGAGCCGTGAATGATGAGGCAATTGAAGACGCCGCGCCAAATGATATTGACACTCCTGAAGTCACAGCTGACGATGCTGAAAAACCTGTCGAAAAAGCACTGGACGACGGGCTCTACTAGGACCATATCTGGCCGACTATGAGAGCCGACATCCTCCAAATGCAAACCGAAATCCAGCAGTCTGTGGAACTGCTGAGGAGGCGTCTTTGACTGGGATGTCGCTGAACGCCGTCTGGCGGAATTAAACAATCTCGCAGAAGATCCAACGCTTTGGGATAATCCGCAAGAGGCCCAAAAGCTTATGCAGGAACGCTCAAAGCTGGAGTCCAGCTTTGAAGCCATTCAAAAGATCGAGTCTGAATTGACGGAAAATGTCGAGCTGGCTGAACTCGCGGAAATGGATGACGATACGGAGCTGTTGGACGCTGCAGCAGAGGCGCTTACAAAAACGAAAAAGGCCGCGGATGCCGCAGAATTGCTGGCTTTGATGAGCGGCGAGGCCGACGGCAATGATTGTTTCGTTGAAATACACCCCGGCGCAGGCGGCACAGAGGCGCAGGATTGGGCCGAAATGGTCCTGCGGATGTATATGCGGTGGGCAAATTCACGCGGTATGAAGACCGAACTCTTAGAAGCGCAAGACGGTGACGGGGCAGGGATTAAATCGGCTACGCTCCGAATCAAAGGCGAGAATGCTTTTGGCTGGATGAAAACGGAATCCGGTGTGCATCGTCTCGTTCGTATCTCGCCTTATGACAGCTCTGCGCGCCGTCATACGAGTTTTGCCTCTGTCTGGGTTTTCCCGGAAATTGATGACTCAATTGAAATTGATATCGATGAAAGTGATTGCCGCGTAGACACTTACCGTGCCTCGGGTGCCGGTGGTCAGCATGTCAACAAGACCGACTCCGCCGTCCGCATTACGCATGAGCCTTCCGGCATTGTCGTGCAGTGCCAATCAGACCGCAGCCAACATAAAAACCGTGCGCAAGCTTGGGATATGCTACGTGCGCGCCTCTATGAAGAGGAGCTTCGCAAGCGTGAGGAGGAGGCGCAATCTCTGGCCGACAGCAAAACCGATATTGGCTGGGGGCATCAGATTCGAAGCTATGTCCTCCAACCCTATCAAATGGTCAAAGACCTCCGAACGGGCGTCGAAACTTCAGATACAAATGGTGTGCTTGACGGAAAACTGGATGATTTTATGGCAGCGGCCTTGAGCGCGCGCGTTGGGGCAGAGGCAGAAAGCTAGCCGCTATATTTGGACCGTGCGTTTTCCGAATTATCCACATAAACCCCAAATATTGCAGTCTTGATGTTAATTCAAAATTGTGAAAACCAAAACTCTAGTTAAACAATAAGCGAGTACACTCAGCGGTTCTTCTTGCTTTGAAAATAATGAGGTCGCCGTGAAGTTTCGAAATTCTGTCAAAGCAATTTTGCTGACAACCTCCATGATCGCCTTGGCATCCTGTGGCGGGGGTGGAGGTAGTAGCTCTGGCGGGGGTGGTACGCCGGGATCTGGTTCAGGTGGCGGCGGATCACCCACGATTTCAGGTCTTCCATCAGTTGTAGCTTTGAGTTTCTCTGAAGAATCAGAAGTGGACGCATTAAATGGCGGAGAGAGATTTAATATAACGGTATCCGACCCAAACCAGGATCCTACAAATTTTCGTCTTGTTGGCGCTGATGCAGAATTTTTTGAGGTCACCGTATCTATTCAACAAAGTGGAAGTAGTGCGAATTCGTTCGAACTCGTTCTGGGTACCAGCGTCCTAACGGCTTTGGATTTTGAAAACCCGTCTGACATCGGAATGGACAATCTTTATAATTTCGATTTGGTTTTTGAATATGCTGGACAGACCTACGAAATACACTTTGAGGTTTCTATCACGGATATAGCCGAAAGGATCCAAGTCACAATTGGCTTCTTTGAAGATCTTACGAGGGGGTTAAAGTCAGTTCCTGATTATTCAGGGGATGCAAATCCAGAGGTTCTTTTAGGCGAGATAAGTCGCGCTCGTGAAGTTTTATCTAGTGAATCCATTGAAGCATCGAGAAACACTTTAACCGGGTTCGTCGAAGATTTTCTAACGACAAGTCGTGATCCTGAGGATGACACGTCTGATATTTTATCATTTGATCTGATTCAGACCTTAACCGGAAGTCTTAATGTATTAGTACAACCCAGCATATCTGGTTCAGATATCAAATTATTTGATTTGAGCACTGCTGATGATTTTGAAATATTGCGAGGTCCGATAAAGGCTTCAATTGAGCATTCGAGTGAGATTTCATACGGTTTTCCCGATGACGAACTAAATCGTTTTCCACACTTCAATCTAACGTCTGATATAAATGGTGATGGATTAAATGAGATCATCTATTCAGTTGGCACTGAAGAAAGTGGTTCCGGGCAACGGGTAAGGACGTATGGCATTATTTTTGGACGAGCTGCGACAAGCCAGGCTGATCGAAACCGACTTATAGACCCCGATGTCATTTTAAACCTGCATCCAAATAGTTCAGCGAGCTCAAGTTCTGGAATTGAAGTTTTCCGGGTCCCGGACATGGATGGTGATGGAATAGAGGAATTAATTATTGACGACCGCGTCGCGAGCGGGATCGATGCCAATACTGACGAGCGTGTTGCTGATGGTGTATATAGTTTCTTATACAGTACGACTGTGAATTCTGGTGGTAACGAGATAGATTTGTGGAATTTAGGCGCTGGGGAGGGGTTTCAGCTATATGATACATCTTCTGGCCTAGGTGGATTGTCAGCTCTGAATAGTACCGTCACAGTCGCCTCCGATTATGATAACGATGGTACAAATTCGATTGTTATTCCATTCCCGACTGGTGCTCTCGTCGCGGATGAAGATGAGCTTGTCGGGCTTTCGTCTTCATCTGATGTCCGTCAACTACCAGGATTTTTGACTTTCTCGGATAGTTCTTTCGACTCCGCGACGGCAGTTGGGGATCTAAATATGGATGGGCAAAGTGAAATTATGTATGATCGCGGTATCATACTTGGAAACAACATTTCTGAATATTTCAACAGTGCCGATCTGGTGCTCGAC
>CAYZGF010000110.1:0-668 GCA_964477595.1 uncultured Algimonas sp. | reverse complement strand
GTGCTCGACAGTGCCGAAGCTGTAGAATTTGATATTGCTATAGGTGGTAACACCAGAGTTGAGCGCATTATTGACCTTCCTGACCAAGGTCTGTTGGCACTATCCGGTTTTGATGGAACTTTTTTAGTCGAACGTGTCGAGTTGGAAGACGCACTCACACAGGCCAATATAGGTCTAACGTTTATCGTGGGCAACTAAGCGGCGCACTCTTGGATTTACTAGCGCTTATCGCGTCTTAAGCAGCATCTAAAACAGGTTTCAAACTGTCGTCAATGGCGGGGCATTCTACGCGGATAAATTCCAATAAGGCCCGCTCATTCGCATTAATCTCGCCGTCAGCATGCAGTGCGCGAACCAACCAATTCGCTTCATCCGATGTAATTTTTTCAGCCGATGACACACTATCGGATTGGAGGTTCGTGAATTCCAAGCTGTCGCTTGATTTTTTAAGGCCGAAGACCTCTTTGAACGCCGATAGGATATCTGAGACCTTCAACTTTGAAAAACCTGTTGCCACACTCTGATTGCTTTCCAACCAGGCTTGTCGACGCTTGGTTTCCTCTAAATGAACTTTCGTTGGTGCAGCGATCATCATCAGGTGATTTGCAATCGCACCAACAAAGAAAGTCTGCCATTCGGAGTCATTATTACGACCGGATGTGAGATCA
>CAYZGF010000109.1:0-7896 GCA_964477595.1 uncultured Algimonas sp. | reverse complement strand
GCGGCGAGACTGAGCATGAATGCGGCCCGAAACGGATGTCGCCCGACCCAGAGAACAGCTGCCATTAGCGGCGCAACTAATAAGACATCCATATGAACGCCGTTATAGGTCGTAAAAATAATTATGGGATTTAGCCAATAGGCCGCGCTCCAAAGGCGCGATAAATTCCGCGCTTTAAGAGCCGCCAATAGCGCCAAAAGACCTATGAGTTCGGTCATGAGGAAAACAAGTTTCAGGGCCCATACTTTATAAGGGGCAATCCAATAGGCCACAGTGAAGACGGCTTGCGCTGCAGGTGGATAGATTGTTGTCAGCGTGGGGCTGTTGATCTCGCCGGTTATGAAATCGGCACTGTTAGAACGTATTGCGAGACGGGCCAGATCCGGTTCTGATTTCGCACCTATTTCACTCGCATCAAATACTTCTTGCGGACTGAAACGATAGGGGTTTTCGCCGGACGCAACTACGGATCCATCCCAGAGATAGCGTTTATAATCATTCTCATAAACGGGTGTAGAGCCGAAAAACATCAGTCTGAGTGCCAAGCCCAATAAGAGAAACAGTGCCAAGACGGACTTTCCAGAAAGACGAGTCTTTCGAAGGGTAAGAATTATTCCCACCCACGCGACGCCTGCAATGATGAGCGCAACACTGAGCGCGATGACGGGATGATCCGTGGTGAGCCGCGAATTTTGGAAAGCTGGCGTTAGCAACCGGATAGAAAAAAGCGCGCCCGCCAAGGTGATGGCGAGTGCGCAGAGCGTTTGGATTGGACGTGGGTGTGTCATCTATCCAATCCGAGAAAGCGTGAGCTTATTTCAACATGCAAGTGCCGTCATCTTGCGGCTCTGTTCCTGTTGGACAATTCGTGGGACGCATGGACTCAGATTTTTTCATCATGCTGTCTTCCTTCATCATGGTGTCACCCTTTTTCATCATGGCGTCATCTTTCATCATTTTCGCATCTGTCGCGGAGGAATGGTCTTTCATCATTTTGGCGTCTGTTGATGAGGAAGGCTCTTTCATCATCGCGTCGCCATCTTTCATCATTTTGGCGTCAGTCGAAGAAGAATGCTCTTTCATCGCTTTCTCTTTCATCGCCTTTTCCTTCATTCCCTTTTCTTTCAGGGCTTCGGCTTTCATGGCGTCTTCCTTCATCTGTGCGGCTTTCACACGTTGCTCCTCTGCGCGTTTAGCAGCACGTTTTTCGCGGCGGATTTCCGCACTTGTTTTACCTGAAGATGTGCGCGTGGAGGTGTCTCCAGTGTAAGATGACTGGGCGTAGGATGGCGCAGCTACAAAGGTTAATCCTGCAACGGCAAGGGCAATAAGGGTTATACGTGTCATTTTTGTCTCTCCGACTGTTTGAGTATGGAGCTTGCATTCCATACCGCGCATTCAATAGGGACTCACGCTTAGGAGAGCGGGCGACACAATTTTGTGAACCTCCTGTGAGCTCACGTGGATGCAGCGTAAAGTTCAAACATATCCAACACCGGACGGCCCAAAGCGGCTTCAAATGCGGATTGATTGCCTGTCGCTTTTTGTGTGCTTTCGGTTTCTGCCTCTCGTAAATTGGATTTGAAAATCCCGGCGGCACTGACAGGTAAGAAGTCCTCATAGGTAAGAGGCTCACCAGAGGCGTCATAATAGGCTAAGTCTTGGGCTTTCAACTCGGCATGTGTGTCAGGAAAGTCCGAGAAATCTTTTTGAGATAAACACCGATCATATAGCTCGCGTCCTTTGCGGGTGAGTGCGGCCCCGCGTTGCTCTATCTCGCCAAAGCGGGCTGTATGTTGAGCGGTCTCCCATCCATCATCTGTTTTGAATTCAACTGATTCAGTAAGGGCTTTAAAAGCCGTCTGGCGAAGAAGGATTGGAACGCTACGTCGCGGAGGTCCTTCAATCCTATCTTTAATTTCAAGACCTTCATCTGCCATCATTTTCTGTGCTGCATCAATATCCGCAACACGCGGGGTCAGGTGATTCATATGCGGTCCTTGGAAAGAGACGATGTCGGCGATCAGCGGATGTTCCGCCAAGAGCGCTTTATAAGTCGCCAGATCAACATGCGCGCGTTTGCGCCATGCGAAAATCCCAACGGCTTCCTCTACGAAAGCCTGACCATCCTTTGCATTCAATCCACCGTCACGTTCAGCTTTCACTAATAGTGCCAGCCCCTGATCAGAGAAAATCTGTCTGGCTGAAAGCGCGGTTTCAGCCGTCTTACGTAAGTCTTCGGGCAACATGTCCAATCGCAAAAGGCTCGTAAACATGCGGAAAGGGCTGGCGTTAAAGCCGTCTATTGTGATGGGCCGAAAGGCTGTTGAATGTACAGGCAAGCCCGCGACGGACAAATCATAATATCCAACAGGGTGAAGTCCCAGAACGGCGAAAACACGCCCGATCAAGGCTAACTCTTCAGCCGTCCCCAACCTGATCGCGCCGTGACGCTCTCCGTCGCTGCGTATACCTTCATGCTCAGCGTTTATTCGACCCACAATATCGATGAGGGTGCCATAGGCCGGAACTTCGGTGCGATACATGTCCGAAAGGGCCTGCGAAAAATCTGCGCGTAATTGGTCGGGATGGCGAAATGTTTGATCTGTCATACACCCATTCTGTGCGCTTGAGTTCGCGATGGAAACCCCGCAGATGAAATATAAATTCGGGAAAGACAGAAGAGGGAGTCGGGCCATGAAATCCATAGCCGTTTTGGGATTAGGAAAAGTCGGACGTTTGGCGGCGCAGCTATTGGTCGATAGTGATTTTGACGTGGTTGGCGTTGATAGTGCGGCCAATCCTGCGGATTTTCCGCATGAAGTGGCCGCGATTGATGTGACGGATGCCAAAACACTGGGCAGTGTCTTCGCGCGTGTGGATGCTGTTTTGTCGTGCTTGCCATATCACTTGAATATTGGTGTCTCAAACGTCGCGCATGCGGCAGGCATTCATTATTTCGACCTCACAGAAGATGTGCCGACCACGAATCATATTCGAGGCTTGGCCGAAACTTCCAAAGGCCTGATGGCGCCGCAATGCGGATTGGCACCTGGGTTCGTTGGGATCGTTGGTGCAGACCTGATTGCAAAATTTGCTGACTGTCGATCCTGCCGCATGCGTGTTGGTGCGTTGCCGCAAAATCCGACAGGCCTCATGGGATATGCGTTTAACTGGTCGCCCGAAGGCGTGGTGAACGAGTATCTTAACGACTGTGAAGTGATTGAGAGCGGTGAGCGTAAAATGGTATCCGCCATGGAATGGCGCGAGAAAATCTTCATTGATGGATTAGAGCTGGAGGCATTCACGACATCCGGCGGCTTGGGCACAATGTGCGAAACCTATCTCGGGAAAGTCAAAAACCTTGACTATAAAACCATGCGCTATCCGGGTCATTTCGACCTCATGAATTTCTTCTTTCATGAATTGCTGATGCGCCAAGACCGAGAGAAAGCGGGCGAAATTCTGGTCAATGCCAAACCGCCCGTCGAAGAAGACATCGTCTATGTTCACGTCGCGGCAGAAGGCATGATCGATGGGAAATTATCCCGTAAGGAGTTTGTGAATGGTTATAAGCCGCTCATGATCGCGGGAGAAAGCCGTACGGCTATTGCTTGGACGACGGCAGGCTCAGTTGTATCTGTGATTGAGTTGGTGCGTGAAGGCAAATTGCCTGCGAAAGGATTCCTCAAGCAAGAAGACATTCCGCTAGACGCTTTGCTATCTACACGGACCGGAAGTTTTTACACGCGTTAGGCGGAGTCCATTCCCCCGCGGCTTTTACGCCGCATCCATACCGATGTCGAAATTCGGTGCGCTATGGGTCAGCGCGCCGATCGAAATGACATCAACACCTGTTTCGGCCAGGTCTTTCACCGTGCTTAGGTTGACACCGCCGCTGGCTTCTAACGTCGGCGTGCGTCCATCAAATTCTTGGGCCAGTTTAACGGCCTTGGTCAGTTTTTCCGGTCCCATATTGTCCAGTAACACCACGTCCGGACCCCATGTCAGAACCTTTTCGAGTTGTTCTAATGTGTCCACTTCGACACTGACCTTCGTCATATGATCTGCATTACGTTTAATGGCGCCGAGTGCCGCGTCTACACCGCCTGCTAGGGCAATATGATTATCTTTGATCATGATCGCGGCGGACAAGCTCTCACGATGCGTAAATCCTCCACCCGCGAGGACGGCCTGTTTTTCCAGGGCTCGCAGACCCGGAGTCGTTTTCCGCGTTGCAGCGATCCGTGCGGATGTGCCTTCAATCAATGTCACATATTTCGACGTGAGTGTCGCCACACCGGACATGCGTCCGAGGAAATTGAGCGCAACGCGTTCGGCTGAAAGCAAGGATCGCGACGGTCCCGAAACAAGCGCGATGATGTCTCCCGCATCAACGTCTGATCCGGTTGGGTAGAGGACTTCAAATTTAACGCTGGGATCGACCATATCATAGGTCATTTGGGCTGCCTGCATGCCGGCAATTACGCCTGTTTCACGCGCCCGCATAACCAGAGACCCAGTCGCGCTTTCCGGCACAAGAAGACGCGCCGTAACGTCACCGGAATTGCCAAAGTCTTCGGCCAAGGCGCGCTCAACCATTGGGCGGATAATAAGGTTTGGAAGCGGGGTGAGCGTTGTCATGAGTTCAGCCTGTCATATGTGAGATAGCTTGAGATGGCTTTATCCGCCTCATTTGGGAAGTCTTCACGGAAATGACCGCCACGGGATTCTTCGCGGGCAAGGGCCGTCGCGGCGATGATGCGGCTGGCGACGAGCGGGTTTGCGCGCCCAACCCGATCTATCAAATCATCGATAAGCGTGATCAACTCGTTCAGTTTCCGAGCATTCCGCCGAACGCCGCATTTTGCTGTCATAGCATTGCGAAGGGTCTGGCTGACGTCTTTGCCCATAGAAAGCCAAGGCTGAATACGAATGGTGCCTGCACGCCGTTCGTCCCAGTCACGACCATTAATATAGCTGGCCGCACGGCCGCCGAAAACAACCGCTTCCAAGAGTGAGTTTGATGCCAATCGGTTTGCCCCGTGAACCCCTGTCGCGCTGCATTCCCCGACGGCCAATAAGCTGTCGAGTGAGGTTTGGCCGAAACTATCCGTCGCCAATCCGCCCATATGATAGTGAACGGCAGGCGCAACGGGGATGAGTGCCGTGCGAGGATCTATTCCGGCGCTCATGCAACTTTCAAAAACGGTCGGGAATTCTTCATCAAAATGAGTGCCAATGGCGGCGCGGCAATCCAGATAAGGCTGCCGCCCAGCTTCGATTTCGGCAAAAATTGCACGGGCAACATCATCGCGCGGAGCCAGCTCGCCTTGCTTATGGTAGCGCGGCATGAACCGCACGCCGTCCGAATTTGTAAGAACGGCCCCTTCACCGCGTAACGCTTCCGTGGCCAGCGGCGCAGGGTCGCGTCCAATATCAATGGCTGTCGGATGGAATTGTACAAATTCCATATCCCGCATTTTTGCACCGACAACCGCCGCCATACCAAGGGCGTCGCCACGTGCTGTGCGCGGATTTGTCGTGACAGCAAATAACCCACCAACACCACCGGTTGCCATGACCGTGACATCGGCTTCGATGCCCAACATGGCTCCGTCATCGTTTCGGGCGAGAGCGCCCGCGATCGCGCCGTTTCCGTCTTGCAGCAGGCTTTCCGCACGCCATCCGATGAGACCCGTAATATGGTCAGCAGCTTGGGCTTGCTTGACCATGATTTTGATGATTTCCGCGCCGGCGGTATCGCCTTTAACTCGCGCGACGCGCGGCATGGAATGGGCCGCTTCGAGAGAGAGATAAAGCTCGCCATTGTCATTGCGGTCAAACGGTACGCCGAGCGCGGCCAAGTCATGAACGCGGTCCGGTCCTTCTGTGGCTAGGATATGGGCGATATCAGGATCGACCAAGCCATCACCTGCTGCGATTGTATCTTTGGCGTGACTTTCCGCTGTGTCCTCGGACGATAATGCTGCCGCAATCCCGCCCTGCGCCCAAGCGCTGGCGGCGCCAACAGAAGACCGCCGCGATGTCAAAACATAAACCTGACGCGGAGCCAGCTTCAGTGCCAAATAAAGTCCGGCCAATCCTGCGCCGACGACGAGGACAGCGCCAGCGGGCAAGCGTTTTGTATCTAGTGTTCCTAGTGGCATTTGCGCTCCTTAGCGCCTCGTCTTGCTGCGGGAAAGCTAAACAATGTCCCTCCGCCCATATAAAAAGCCCGCAACGAGAATTCGCCGCGGGCCGAAAATAAAGCGTTGGTGCCGTGTTAAAACAGTTTTTTCGCCATTCCGGCAACACCGCCCAAACCGCCAAGTGAATCAAGGAGTGATCCGCCGCTGCTCGCCTTATCAACGAGTTGCGGAAGCGCCGCTTGCAGGCCGCCTAAAAGTGAACCCTCATCCGTACCTAATTGAGCGGCTGCCTGCGTTACCTGTTCAGCACCCATAGCTGATTTCAGTTGATCGGCAGAAATACTCTGATTTGCACCGTCACCCAACCAAGACTCGGCAATGTCGCCTAAACCTTGCTCTTTTAAATTGCCTAATAATCCGGCCACATCCATTTTGTCGCCATTGCCGACGAGTTTGTCCATAATGCCGCCAACTTGCGCACTATCAACGCCCAGTTTGTCAGCCAGCATACCGGAAGCAATATTTTTAAAATCCATTTTATAAGTCTTTCATTTTGATGAGGGTGAAGTCCTCAGGGAGAGCCGCAATTCAGCTCGAATGACGTTTACCCGATTGGACCCAAATGAAAGCTGAATGGAGCGACCTATAGGAGAGATAAAAGGTAGTGATTTAACGAATGAACTCTAATCAGTCTTCCCATAATTAGGGTTATATGCAGAATTCGCTTCGAATAGCGTATGATCTATTTCTTCAATCATGTCTTGTAGTCTCGCGTCCGATATCGGTTGAGGGAAAATAACGGAGCGCAAAAACTCATGCCTTGCGGGCTTAGACATATTTTTCCACTCAACTCTGTTCAATAGGCTGATACTAGTTTTTAAATGACATGTGATGTCATAGAAAAAGTCCTGTAAATCCCAGTCTTTTTGGGTCATTCCAGCTTCGAGGAAGAGCTCGGGAGCCCCCGAATGGAACGCCTCTTCGTCTTCAGTTTTTAGAAATTCCGGGTAAGCGTCTATAAGTGAACCTAATAGTTGATTGACCCAATCGTTTGCTAGCACGTCATTATCGAAACGTTCGCCAAATTTAGCCCTTTGAATGAGCCCGGATAGCAATACCTCTATATTTTGTCCTTCTTCGAATTCGAAGAGTACATTGCCATTGGACCCAATGATTTTTCCAGTCACGTTCTAAACGCCTCCTACGGCACAAAAGAACGCGATAAGGTTTCGCGTTTTTTGTGCCTTATGTGCACATTTTGTCTTTGACAAAAAATGCACTGCCTAAATCACCGTCACATCTTTTTCCGGCAAGCTCGGATCAAAGTGACCTTTTACCGGATCGAATTTGACGTTGATCATATCCATGACCGCTTTGTGGGCTTTTTGGCGCATGTCTTCCGGGACGAGGACTTCGTTGGTTTCATCGCGGAGGCAGTCATAGACACCTTCCAGCGTAATCCGTTTCATATGCGGGCAGAGATTACAGGGCCGGACGAAATCGGTTTCCGGATTGGCCATGGCGACATTGTCGGACATGGAACATTCCGTCAGCAGGATGACATTATTCGGCTTATGATCTGACACATAATCGCTCATCGCTTTTGTCGAACCTGTGAAATCAGATTCGGCGACGACCTCCGGCGGACATTCGGGATGGGCGAGGACGGTCACGCCGGGATGGGCGGCGCGCATGTCTTTAATGTCTTGGGCCGAGAAACGCGCATGCACTTCGCAGCGACCAT
>CAYZGF010000108.1:0-7958 GCA_964477595.1 uncultured Algimonas sp. | reverse complement strand
GTGTCACCGGGACGTATACCGCGCACCTTTGACTCGCCACCTTTCAGTTCGACAACCGCTGCAATTACGGCTTCAGAGGATGCGCTTCGTAGAGTGTATGGACGGTGAGAGTGCTCGATCTTCAAAATCTTTCCGTTGGACCGGACAAAAAGTATATCTAGGGGAATGGAAGTATTCTTCATCCAGATCGTCGCGACTTTTGGCTCTGCGAACTCAAAAATCATACCTGTGTCCGCGCCCATTGATTCGCGGAACATCATACCGCGCGCTTGCTGATCCAGTGTTTTCGCTTCCTCGACGAGAAATTCATGCGTTGCTTCCTCTGTCACAATTGAAAGGGGCACAGGATCGCCAAACTCAACGACATCGTTCTTTGATGTTTGCGCAAAAGCTGGAGCCGCAAATAACGTGAAACCAACTAAGAGAGAGACTAATGTTTTCATGACACCGCCATACAGGTTGAGCGCGCTATATGTAAATTGAAAATCAGGTGAGAATACAGCCACAACATTGGCGCATCTGAATGGCAGTCCCTAGGGGAATCGAACCCCTCTTTCCAGGTTGAAAACCTGGCGTCCTAACCGATAGACGAAGGGACCGCATCAGTCAGTGTGGAGCGCGATATATAGACGGGTTTCAAAGCTTGCAAGAGGCTTTCGTGCAAAATCTCAGTCTGTCGCAGGCGCGAGGTCCTGTAGATGGAAATCAATCCGTGTTCGGCCCTGCCAAACATTGGGTTTCAACTGACCAATCGCATGAAAACGGTCTGATCCCGCCATTAAGAGCGCCTCATCCAAACCTGATTCGCCCGCACGAAAACATATCCCACTGATCGAGCCACCTTCCCCATCGGTCAATGTAAACCGAACATGATCCCCTTTCGTCCGTTTCGCGAAAGAAACTGAGAGATTGGAAAAGGCAAAAACGGGTTGAGGATTTCCTGCACCATAAGGGCCGACGACATCAACAATCCGCATAAGGTCATTTGATACTGCCGATAGAGACAACACAAAATCCAGCTTCGTCGAATCGTTTTCCAGCGCCATCTCAACGTCGTCCACTAATCGCTTGGTCATAAAATCACGAAAAGCTTCAATCTTATCCGGATCGATGGTCAGGCCGCCGGCCATCTCATGTCCACCGCCCGATATGAGAAGCCCTTCAGCCTTCGCCGCACTTAAAGCGCCGCCCAAATCAACACCTGAAATAGACCGACCTGACCCTTTTGCGATGGCCGGGGTCGCATCCACGTCAATTCCAATGACGATAGATGGTTTGCGGAAGCGGTCCTTTAAACGCCCCGCAACAATGCCGATGATACCGGGATGCCAGTCAGGCATGGCCACAATGATAATGGCGTCATCGGATTGCGCCTGAGCCGCCTCCAACGCCTCTGCCAGAATGAGGTCCTGCATTTTACGTCGCTCTTGATTGACCCTGTCGAGCTCTGCGGCATGTCCATAGGCGGTCTGCGCATTCTCTGTTGAGAGGAGTTCTGCCCCCATATCAGAGCGACCAATACGTCCTCCTGCATTAATCCGGGGACCCAACACAAATCCTGCATGATATGTCGTAAAAGGCGGCTCGGCACTGGCTACATATGCCAAGGCTTGAACGCCGATATTCTGGTTGGCCGATAAGACTTTAAGGCCTTGCCGGACAATTGCCCGATTAACGCCACGTAGAGGCACGACATCGCAAATCGTGCCGAGAGCCGTTAGTCCCAACAAGCTTTTCAAATCAACATTTGGCGATAATCCTCGCCTACGGGCTTCTCTCTGTAAGGCGATCAACAACATGAATGTTACGCCTGCAGCGGCCAGATGCCCCTGCCCCGACTGATCATCCTGACGATTAGGATTTACGAGCGCCAAAGCCGGAGGCGGTGTGTGATCCATCAAATGATGATCGATCACAATCACGGGCAAGCCAATTTCATGCGCATGTTCCAAAGCCCCATATGCAGCTGCGCCGCAATCCAATGTGACGACAAGATCAACCGCCTCTGACTTCAGCTGATCAAATGCCGCCTCCGAAGGGCCGTATCCCTCCTTCACCCTATCAGGCACATAGAGCCCGAATTCATAGCCAAGGCCCCGCCCCCACCGAATGAGCTGTGCAGCAGATGTTCCGCCGTCTACGTCGTAGTCTGAAAACAAAGTAATTCGTTTCCCGTCCGCAATATGATCGAGGATGAGTTTGGCGGCCTTATCTGCATCAACTAAATCAGACGGATTGGGCAGGCTGTTTTTTAAAGTAGGCGACAGGAATATTTCGACGTCTTGCGGCTCTACATTCCGCCCGGATAAAAGTGCAGCCTGCAATAAGGGCAGACCTGTTTCAGCCGCGTAAGCTTCTAAGGAAGCGGGATCATGTCGGTAAGTCCATTGGCGGCCACGAACAGAGCGAGAGACGCCAAGGCAGAGCCTGTCGCTCATTCCGCTGCGACAGAGTCGGTTTGCAAGAGTGCTTTCAAATTTCGCGCAGCTTGTCGGATGCGTTGCTCATTTTCGACCAATGCCATACGGACATAGCCTTCACCATTTTCACCAAACCCAACACCGGGAGAGACAGCCACACCCGCCTCTTTCATCAGAAGCTTTGAAAACTCAACCGACCCTAAATGCGCAAATTTCGGCGGTAATGGCGCCCAAGCAAACATGGACGCGTCCGGCGAAGGAATATCCCATCCTGCGCGACCAAATGTTTCAACCAAAACATCCCGCCGCTTACGATAAATTTCGCGGGCTTCATCAATACAGTTTTGCGGCCCGTCCAGCGCTGCGCAGGCCGCCACTTGGATAGGCGTAAATGAACCGTAATCGAGATAAGACTTAACGCGCGTCAGAGCGGCGATCAGGCGTCGGTTACCCACGGCAAATCCCATACGCCACCCCGCCATGGAATAGGTCTTGGATAATGAAATTGTTTCAATCGCCATGATCTCTTCCGGATCAATGAATTCAAAAATTGAAGGCGGCGCTTCGCCAAAGTAAATCTCGGAATAGGCCAGATCAGACAGAAGAATGATATCATGTGCTTTCGCGATTCCGACGATTTCATCATAAAAAGCGCGATCCGCTGTCATTCCCGTCGGATTAGATGGGAAGCAGACGACCATAGCCATGGGCGGCTTGTCAGCCTTTGCCAGAGCAGCTTTCACGCCTGCCAAATATTCTTCGGCTGTAATGGCGGGAATGCCCTGAATTATCGCCCCTGCAATGACAAAGCCATAGGCATGGAGCGGATAAGACGGATCGGGTGCGTAGATAACATCACCGGGCGCAGTGATCGCTTGAGCCAGATTGGCAAAGCCTTCTTTTGACCCCATCGTCGCAATAATCTGGTCTTCATAATCCAGACTGACGCCAAATCGGCGCTCATAATAACGTGAACAGGCCTGACGTAAGCCTTTGATTCCACGGGATGCTGAGTAACCTGTGACGCGGGGTTTTTGCACCGTTTCAATCAGCTTATCGATGACGTGCTGCGGCGTTGGCAAATCGGGATTGCCGAAGCCAAAGTCGATAATATCCTGACCATCCGCCCGCAATTGGGCCTTTAGCTTGTTGACCTCGGCAAAAACGTAAGGCGGAAGACGTTTAATACGATAAAATTCATCCGTCGGGATTTCGGGATTAGTCTGCATGACGGTGGGTCCTGTGCCTTCGTCTAACGGCGGGGTTTATAATCAGGAAAGCCCTCAACCGGGCCGGAAGCTGGATCATCTTTTTTATAGGCCTGCGCTTTGGCCTTCAAAGCTTCAAATTCGGCTTCCGCCTCTGCCTCGCTCAGGCCAGGTCCGACTTTGTTCCGGATAGACCCATTACGAAGCCGTTGCAGGGCGCGCGCATCTTTATCCCATTGCTTGTCCGAACGTATATCAGTCGGCGCGAGGGGCGCATCTTTGGCCCGCGGATAATCCTTGGCAATATTTGCCGCATCATCACTGAATTCAGGTGACTTCATGATGTCGATCTTGGGCATTTTTACCGTCTGACATCCGGCCAGCAGACAGCATGTCACGGCACAAATCCTGATTCGTTGATTAAGCACACCTATCATCATGCGTCCTATATGCGGTAAAAGCCGATGTGGGTCATCCTAATAATCGCTCATAATGCGGTGAGCGCTACGGAAAAACGCCGACATGTTGCAAGCCGAGCGCTTCATCCCAGCCCTGCGTTACATTATAATTTTGAATAGCCTGCCCGGAACTGCCTTTCGTCAGATTATCAATGACTGATACGATAACGGCTGAATTGGGGGTACGGTCGGCAAAGATTCCAATTTGGCAATGATTGCTGCCGCGCACATGGCGGGTTTGCGGAACTTGAGCATCCTCTAAAAGATGGACGAATTGTTCTGAGCCATATGTCAGTTCATATGTTTTCCGCAGATCTGAAACTGTGGCTCCATTTGCCAGTGTGACATGACATGTCGCGATCATCCCGCGGTTCATCGGCAGGAGGTGCGGCGTAAAGCGCACGGCCGCAATCTTGTCAGCAAATTCGTGAATAGCCTGATCCATCTCCGGCGCATGTCGATGTGTTCCGATCCCGTAGGCTTGCGCACCATCTGTGGTTTCCGAATATGCGAAGGCCAAAGTCGCTTTACGCCCTGCCCCGGTGACACCGGATTTCGCGTCAATAATTATATGGTCTGGATCAATCAAATCCGCCTTCAACGCAGGCAATAGCGCCAACATGGAACATGTCGGGTAACATCCGGGACAAGCCACAAGCTTCGCACCCGGCAATTGGTCACGCGCAAATTCAGTTAGGCCGTAAACACGGTTTTCCAAAAGTTCGGAAAACTCATGAGGTCGTCCGTAAGTCTTTTCGTAAAGTGAAGGATCGGACAGGCGGAAATCTGCTGATAAATCTATAACGGTTTCAACGCGGTCAAAAATTTTAGCGATTGTCTCTTGGCTCGCGCCATGGGGAAGACACGCAAAAACAACGTCGATTTGGTCCCAATCGACTTCATCCAGTTTTGCAAGCGGCGGAAGGGTCTGCCCTGCAAAGTTCCTGAAAACATCAGAATAGGTTTCGCCCGCACGGCTGTGGGCGGTCATAGCTTTCAATTCGAGTTTAGGATGCCCCAAAATCAAACGAACCGCTTCCGCACCTGTATAGCCGGATGCCCCGAGAACTGCTGCATTTTTCATGATGTCACACCCATTAAAAAAGGCGCCCCGGTTTCCCGAAGCGCCTGAACACATAGACCATAAAGGTCTGTAATGACTTAACGCTTAGAGAACTGGAAGCTCTTACGGGCCTTGGCGCGGCCGTATTTCTTACGTTCCACAACACGCGAGTCGCGTGTGATAAAGCCAGCAGCTTTCAACGGAGCGCGTAAAGCGGGCTCGTAATATGTCAGCGCTTTTGTGATGCCGTGACGAACCGCACCGGCTTGACCGGATAACCCGCCGCCTTTGACAGTTGCCATAACATCGTAAGCATCGACACGATCAGCGACTTGGAAAGCTTGAGCGATAATCAAACGCAGAACAGGACGCGCGAAGTAAACTTCTTGGTCACGACCATTGACAACGATCTTGCCGCTACCGGGTTTAATCCAAACGCGGGCAATGGAATTCTTTCGCTTACCAGTCGCGTAAGAGCGGCCATGCTCGTCAATCTTTGGATCAGGTAAAGTTGCCGGATCAACAGCAACGGTTTCCGCGCCGACAGTACCGTCAACGACGTCTTTCAAATCCGCGAGGGATTGTGCAGTATTTGTATCAGCCATGGTCTTAACCCCGCTTCGTATTCTTTTCAGACATTGATTTGAAATCAATGACTTCTGGGTTTTGAGCGGCATGCTCGTGCTCTGAACCTGCATAAACGCGAAGGTTAGAGAGTTGCTTACGTGCCAATGGGCTTTCCTTTGGCAGCATACGCTGAACGGCTTTGCGCATAACGCGGTCCGGGAAACGTCCGTCGAGAACTTTAGCAGCCGTCGTTTCCTTCAAGCCACCGGCATAGCCAGTGTGGCGATAGTAAACTTTGTCGGAACGCTTATTGCCGGTGAAGTGAACTTTGTCAGCGTTGATGATAATGACGTTGTCGCCGCAATCAATGTGAGGCGTATAGTCGGGGCGATGCTTTCCGCGCAGGCGCATGGCAACAAATGTTGCCAAACGGCCAACGACGACATCTTCCGCGTCAATGAGAATCCATTTCTTCTCAATGTCAGCGGTTTTCAGAAACTTTGTCGTTTTCATGATAAACCTTGAAAATAGGGAAACAGGTCAAAACGGCCTGTTTTGCGATGGCGCTACCTACGCAAGGCAACAGCTAGCGTCAACAGTCGATTTCAGAGACCTTGCCTGAATTAATCAATAAAAACAGTGTATTGTAAAGTCGGTATTATTATACCGTATCGAAATGGCGCGCTTTCCAAACGACAGCGAGAGCGATTAGGAACACGAAAATCGATGAGAACTGATGAATCAGCGCCAGCTTGATATGGAAGGCATCATTTGCCGACCCTGTCAGCAACGTCCAAATTCCCAAAACGACCTGCCAGAGCAAGATAACCATGAACATCGTCGTGATTGCACGCAAATGGGCGGTCTTACGCGCCTTGATCCAAATCCAAATTCCAACCACCAGAATAATATAGGCTAACATGCGATGATTAAACTGGATCGCGGCTGTATTCTCAAAGATATTACGCCAAGCTGGATTTTGGATAAAGTAACCAACAGGAATAAAATCACCGTCCATAAGCGGCCATGTATTATAACTTAAACCTGACTTCGTTCCCGCTACGAACGCCCCCGCGATGATTTGTAGATAGACAAGACCCGCCAGCACAGCGCTGCGTCTGGTCATCACTGCACCTGCTGGCTTTGGAGCAAATCCATTTCGCGTTGATTTAAACAGCCAATATAGGGCCCCCAATATGATGAAGGCCATGCCGAGATGGGTCGCCAGTCGATATTGACTGACATTCACCATGCCCTCTTGCAGGCCACTATAAACCATCCACCAGCCGATCGCGCCCTGAAAGCCGATTAGAATTGCGGGTACGAAAAATAAGAGCCCCTTCCCGGCGGGAAGCTTTTTGCGAAACGCAAACCAAGCCAGAGGCAGTACATATGCAAGGCCAATTAGCCGCCCCAACTGACGGTGGCCCCACTCCCAAAAATAGATGAATTTAAACCCGGCCAGATCCATATCAGGATGTTCAGCCTCAAATTCAGGAATGAGCTTATATTTCTCAAACTCTGCCAGCCAAGCGTCGTGAGACAATGGCGGGAGCGCGCCGCGGATTGGTGCCCATTCTGTAATGGAGAGACCGGAATTGGTTAGGCGTGTCGCGCCCCCGATGACGATGATCAAGGCCACGAGGAACATCATGAACAAAAGCCAGTATTCGACAGATTTTGAGCGTGTTTCAAACATAAGCGCGATATAGCGACGAAAACGAGAAAGTCGACGCGGCATTTCTGCAATGTGTCAGAGATACAAGATGGTCGGAGTAGCAGGATTCGAACCTGCGACCCCACGCCCCCCAGGCGTGTGCGCTACCGGACTGCGCCATACTCCGCCGTCCATCTTGAGCTGCGGGCTATAAGAAATAGGGGTGTGTCACGCAAGACAAGTTTGCGGTTCATACGCCTTAACTTGCGGTTCCTGCCTTCCGAAAATCAGAAAGTTTCGTTTTTAGGCCTTCCAAGCTCTTAAGCGCGTCCTCTAAAGCTTGTTTGTCAGATGCGGATTGAGCGGGCGGCGGCGGTGGTGCCACCACCTGCGGTGCCGGAGCAGGAGCTGGCGCCGGAGTTGGGTCTTGGGCTTCAGGGATTGGCACAGGCCCTGGTGGCGCCTCGACTGTCGCATCAGCAGGTTTGATCCGCTGGGGTAACAAGTCTGTTTCCGCGACTGTTTTATCACGAGCGGCTTTTTCCAATGACCGTCCTAGCTCGACGACCCGCGCCGCGCCTTTTT
>CAYZGF010000107.1:7684-7958 GCA_964477595.1 uncultured Algimonas sp. | reverse complement strand
CCTCCTCACGCTCAAATCCGATGAATTTGCGGCCTAGCTTTTTCGCGACGGCGCCTGTCGTGCCTGTCCCGAAAAACGGATCAACAATAACGTCGCCCGGATTCGTGGTGGCCAAAATCACGCGGTGAAGCAGGGACTCAGGCTTTTGCGTTGGATGGGCTTTCTTGCCATCGCTTTTCTTAAGGCGTTCGCGGCCCGTACAGATCGGCAATGTCCAATCAGAGCGCATTTGCACGCCCTCATTCAGCATTTTCATTGCATCATAATGGAATGT
>CAYZGF010000107.1:3016-7674 GCA_964477595.1 uncultured Algimonas sp. | reverse complement strand
TTGGTGAAGCGTGTGCCGCGGAAATTCGGCATCGGGTTGGTCTTGCGCCATATAATGTCGTTGAGGACCCAGAATTGTTGGTCTTGCAACACCGTGCCGACGCGGAAAATGTTGTGATAACTGCCCATCACCCAAATTGCGCCATTTGGCTTAAGGATGCGGCGCGCCGCGGCCATCCACTCCTGCGTGAACAAATCATAGGCATCCATCGTGTCATATTGGTCCCAAGCCTCGGTGACGCCTGCAACATGGGAATTGTCAGGACGAGAGAGATCACCGCCAAGTTGCAGGTTATAGGGCGGATCAGCAAAGACGAGGTCTACGGACTCGGCAGGCAGGGCATTCATATTGGCAATACAATCGCCTTGAATGATTTGGTTGAGCGGCATTTCGCTGATCGGCATATCAGCCGTCGGATCATGCCGCGCCGGTGGGTTGGGGTTCGTAATGACCTTGAAACGGTTTTTTGTTTTTTCTTGCACGTTTTGTGGCTCTCGCAGGCGGGGGTTTCGATGTGTTCGAACGCTTGGTCGCTGATTCGTATGAACAGGCCGTAAACGCTTGATTTACTTTGATAATTAAGATTTCAGTAAGACCTGTTAATATCCACAAGGCTTTTGTTAGGGAGTGTTAACGAGGCGTGAAAACGAGCGCTTGCGGAGGCAAATACCAAGACTCCTAAAGGGGTGTTGTAAGACTTTATTGCCGATTAGGACGCGCTTTCTAATTCTTTTCCCTATTTTCCAATCATCGAACAAAGCGGGATGTCCCGCCCAACACTGAAACGAAGGAAAGTTATCATGGCAACTGCTAAGAAAACTGCGAAAAAAGTAACGAAGAAAACTGCTAAGACAGCGAAAAAAGTCGAAGCGAAAACAACATCTACTCTGCGTAAGGGTACATTGGCTTATCTCGGCCTCTACGGCTTCGCAGCTGAGCGTGCAACAAAGCGCGTTGAGCAAGTTAAATCACTTTACGCCAATGCAACTGACGGACTTTTCGAAGATCTCGTCGCTCGCGGTGAAAAAGTTGAGGAAGCTGCTCTTGAGACTGCAAAGACGGCACAAAAGCGCGCTGTCGAAACTTTTGAGACAACAACTGACAAAGTAAAGTCTGTTGTACCGTTCGGTGCCAATGACCGCGTTGAAGAGCTGCAAGCTGAAATCAAGACTTTGAACAAGAAGATTTCTGCACTTTCCAAGAAAGCTAAGACGCCAGCAAAGAAAGCCGGCATCAATAAGCAAGTTATGGCGACTGAAAAGACAGCTCCAAAGGCTGCTTAATCGCTTAAAGAATTCGACGGACCCAATCCTTGTCGTCCCCTGACGGCCACTCTCTCTCCCTTGTTGGCCTTGATTGGGTTTGATCGATTTTGACGGCGTCTGCCCTCCGGCAGGCGTCGTTTTTTTATAGCTGAATTAGAAGGCGACTCGACTTGAGCGTCTCACTTTCCTACTCATAAGATAAAACATAACGGGTGAGGATTTTATTATGCCGGATAAAATTGGTGCAAAAGCCGCGGAAACTACAACAGCCGTCAACGGATTGGTTGGGTTTCGACGCTCTGAAATCATAAAGAGTTTTGGCTTGATGGCAGGATATGCGGCGAAGCAGCCCAAACCTTTTGCCAAGCATCTCGTCAAATATGCCGGAGAAATGGTCGAAGTTGCGCGCGGCAAATCCGAACTTGAGCCCAATCGTAGAGACCGCCGTTTCAAAGATGAGAGTTGGCACAAAAACCCGCTTTACAAGCGTGCCATGCAATCCTGGCTGGCGATGCAAAAAGAGCTGACGGGCTGGATTGAAGATTCGCGCATGCATCCGGCGGATCAGGCCCGTGCGAAATTTGTAACGGACCTCATCGTAGACGCTCTCGCGCCCAGCAATACTTTATTGGGAAATCCAACGGCGATGAAGATGCTGGTTCACACAAAGGGCCAGAGCGTCATCAAGGGATTGCAAAACGCCTATAATGATTTGACGAAAAACGGCGGTATGCCGAGCCAAGTTGATGGTCGCCCCTTTAAGGTCGGTGAAAATCTGGCCGTTAGTCCGGGCGCGGTCGTCTTCAAGAATGAGATGTTGGAAGTCATTCAATATAAGCCGCAGACGGATCAGGTCTATAAAGTCCCGCTGATGATCATCCCGCCGCAAATCAATAAGTTCTACGCCACAGACCTTGCGCCGGATAAGTCCATGGTCCGTTTTTTGACCAAAATGGGCTATCAAGTTTTTGCTGTGTCGTGGCGTAACCCGACCCGCCAGCATGCGCATTGGGGTTTGGAAGAATATGTCGATGCGCTCTTTGAGGCGTCTGACGCGGTCCGTAAAATTACCCGCAGCCCGCGTTTGAACGTGACCGGAGCCTGCTCTGGCGGCATTACACTGGCGCTCTTCTTGTCAGAGCTCGCGGCTCGCGGTGATAATCGTGTCAATTGTTACACCCTGATGGTGTCCGTTCTGGATGGTAAAAAAGTCGATAGTGATGTCGGACTATTCGTGACCGATGCCGGCATTGAGCAAGCCCGCAAACATTCCCGTAAAAAGGGCATATTGGCAGGTGAAGAGCTCGGCCGTGCCTTTGCATGGATGCGTCCGAACGATCTTATCTGGAATTATGTCGTTAATAATTATCTGTTGGGTCAAGATCCGCCCCCATTTGATGTTCTTTATTGGAATAATGATACGACGAACCTACCGGCGCAGCTGCATTCTGATTATCTCGATATTTTCCAGGATCGCCGTTTCCGCAAAGACAAGAATGTCGTCTTTAAAGACCACATTGTCGATCTGGAAGCTGTCACGCAAGACGGATTTATGGTCGCGGGTGTCACAGACCACATCACCCCGTGGATGGCCTGTTACCGGAATATCCGTCTATTTGGCGGCGAGATTGACTTTGTCCTGTCAAATTCAGGCCATTTGCAGTCATTGCTCAACCCTCCCGGCAATCCAAAAGCCCGTTATTTCACCAATCCAAACCATCCGCCACGCGCGACGAAATGGTTGGAAGCGGCTGAAGCTGTGGATGAAAGCTGGTGGTTGCGCTGGAATAAATGGTTGGGAATTCGGTCCGGCGAGATGAAAAATGCCCCGAAAAACCTCGGAAACAAAGCATTTCCACCGCAATCCAAGGCCCCCGGCGAATATGTCTTCACCTAGGCTTACATTCATCTTCACTGTGTTAAGCATTGGCTAAAGATCACTGACTAGCCATATTCAGGACAAATCAACGCACTCGGGCTGAGTCGGGTGTGATTGGTGCGAAAAGACCCAAAGAGGTTTGCGCACCGGGAAAGACGAGACGATGCCAGATACACTTACCGCTATTGACGGTCATGAAGAACCGATTGAAAATCATTCGGTCCCGCGTATTTTTTTCTCCAAGGTTGGAAATCAGAAACTTCGGACCGCCATTTGGTCGGGCGTAGATAAGGGCGAGGGAAAACGCACGCCGCTGCTCTTTTTCAATGGTATCGGGGCGAACCTTGAAATCGCGCAAGCCTTTGCGGACACATTTACGGGCCGGGACATCATTACATTCGATATGCCGGGCGTCGGTGGATCTCCAGATCCGTCTATTCCTTATCGCCCGTGGTGGGTCGCCAAAGCGGCGAAACAAATCCTGCTGGAAAATGGATATGAAAAAGTTGACGTCTTGGGCGTGAGCTGGGGCGGTGGTCCGGCGCAGCAATTTGCTTGGCAGAATAAGAAGATGACCAAGCGACTTATCTTATGTGCAACGACGACAGGCGTCACAATGGTGCCCGGCAAGCCGAAAGCGCTCATGAAAATGGCCAGTCCAAAGCGCTATATTGACCGCGACTTCTTGAAGAAGAATTTTGAAACGCTTTACGGTGACGCGGCCGCAAATGCGGGCGAGTTTTCCATCAATATGATGCCGCCATCCATGAAGGGATATGCGTTTCAACTCATGGCGATGATGGGCTATTCCACACTTCCATTTATTCGCCGTATCAAGGCCAAAACGCTCGTGATTATGGGTGATCAAGACCATATCGTACCGCTTGTAAACGGGAAAATCCTGAACACATTTTTACCGCGGTCCAAATTGCGCGTCATCAAAGGGGCCGGTCATCTCTTCCTCCTGACCCGCCGCGATGAAACTGTGGACATCATCCGTAAGTTTTTCCTAGAGCCTGAAGTCGCCATGCCGCATGTCGAGGCTGTGAAATTGCCATCCGTGGAAGAAAGCTTTATTAATTATAATCCGTCACTCGCGAGTTAATCATGGCCAAGCCTCCTTCCGACAAAGATACCATTCGTAAAATCTGGCTTGCGGGGATTGGCGCGTATGGTCGTGCGGTTACGGAAGCCAAAGGCGCAGTTGACTCTATCACGGGTAAGGGATCTGAAGTTTTTGACGAGCTGGTTCAGAAGGGCGAAATGCTCGAGACTGTCGGGAAATATAAAGCCAGTGAGTTGGTCGGCAAAGGCAAAGCCGCCGTCGAAGATATTAAACCGGATTTCGAAATTGACGACCGAATCGCGAAAATGCGGGCTCGCTTGTCCGGTGCTGCTGAAAAACGTGATGACCGCCTCGCGGCCCGCGTTGATCAGCTAGAAGCCAAGCTCGACGCGATTTTAGAAAAGCTCGATGTGGGTGATGCAGCGCCGAAAAAGAAAGCGCCCGCGCG
>CAYZGF010000107.1:0-2916 GCA_964477595.1 uncultured Algimonas sp. | reverse complement strand
CCGCTCCGCCACGAAAACCAAAATCCTCGCCACCGCGCTGGAGCTCTTTAACAATGAGGGCGAGGCGCAAGTGTCCAGCGTTGATATTGCCTCTGTCATGGGGATCAGCCCCGGAAATCTCTATTACCATTACAAAGGCAAGGACGAGATCATCTCAGCTTTGTTCGAGGATTTCGACGAAGAAATCAGACAGGTTCTGTCGGCCCCGCTCAAAGACCCGCTCGCGATCGAGGATAATTGGATTTACCTCTACATTATCTTTGAAGAGATTTTCGACTTCCGCTTTTTCTACCGCAATCAGGGCGAGCTTTTGCAGCGTATCCCGGACCTACGCGGACCGTTTTCTCGCATTTTAGGTCTGAAAGAACGCGCGGCTTTCTCACTCCTCTCAACGCTGGAAGACTTGGATAAGCTAACCTTTGATGAGGGAGAGAAGGGCGCACTCGCAGGGCGTTTGGCGCAGCATTTTACCTTCTGGCTACAATATCATGATCTGCGGTTTGGCACGGCCCCCGAAAAACGCCTCATCGATCAAGGCGTGTTCATGACCCTCATCCAGATCACACCCTATTGGGAAGGCGGCGAGGGCTATGCGGAATTGCTGAACGAGTTTGCCAGTGAGAAGATAGACTGACCTTGCAAAACTTTAATATTTGTTTCAGCTTCGGTTCATCCGTGATCGCCATCACAGACAGCCATAGGGGACGGGCGCACTGTTCTCATCACACTCAAGAGGACTATCATGATTACTAAAATACTCGCTACGACAGCCGTGATTTCATTTTCTCTAACGGCAACAGCATTCGCGCAGGATAAAAGCGCGGATAAACCAAAGCCTTCCGCGACAGATAGCCAAACAAAAATCGGTGGTAATGACCCGATACCCGGAATCGATATTATCGTAAAAAAAACTGAACCAGCTAACGCAATGGCAACGGGTTCGGATGGTGAAGATCGTATAATGGAAAATGTAACGGCGAACCATAAAACGGACGGGTTAGGCGCTATCATTGCCATTGGTGCCGTTAAAGATACTGGCGGTGAAGACCGCTTGACTGAAAATGTGACAACTTCCGGCGGTGGCGGCGGTAAAGTTAATGTCCAAGATATCAATATAATCGAATATGCCAAAGACCCAAAGCTTGGTCCGATCAAGGGCGAGTCGCAAGAGAAAGCGATGGGGGGTGGCTCAGGGGCAGGAAAAGCCAATTTCCAAGATTTATCATTGGCTAGCTCTCCTAGCGGCGGAGAAGACCGCCTGACCGAAAATGTCACACTAAACTTTGGTATCAAAGAAGCGCCGGCCTGCGTCACCGAATCCGGGGCTGCTGATGCAAACTGTGATGGTGCGCCAGATAGTGACGCTACGAATAAAGATACGAAGTTCGATCGCAGAGACATCAGAAAACGTCCGGAACCGCGTCAGCAACGACGCTAAGTCTTGGCGAAGCTCTCTATCTAATCGACTGCATCGTCCGGATTGCGGACGATGCAGGTAAATTTCTGGTACCTGTAGTTCTCTTTGTGTCTGCAGACGATTCCTACCTACATTTTTGCGCCGCGCGGCCAACCGCCTCCACGGCGGCGGGCATGGCGTCTAAATCCGGCGGATCAGACCTCATGGCCTCCCGAAAGGCTTCATCATTATTCCCGTATAAATAACCTGCGGCTATGCGTTGCTCGTCTTTCGATAGGCCGCGCATTGTTCTGTCAAAAATACATTTGCAATGTTTATCGAGTGTGCCCGCACGTTTTTTTGACTGATACTCGATACGATTTTGGCATCTGTCATAAAACTTTGCGCGCATGTTAGACATGGAAAAAGGGTCGTTTTCGTCTGCAGATTTTTGGCCGGAGTCTTGGTCAGGCGTGCAACTTGCGGTCATTGCCGTGAACAGAATAATAAAGATCGATTTTTTGAGAAAAATAATATTATTCATTTTAGCCAACCCTTTTTAAGGGTCTAGCGGAGAAGACTTAATTGATTATGTCACGACAAATATTATTCGAAATGTCGTATCCCGCCCCGCCTAAGCTGTTTCGTGTCTTGACGTGGCGAACTGTAAGGCTTTCAAAACTTAATCCCCATTTCCAGCGCTTATCGCGTAAGAAAACCTCAAGCCCTTTCAAGGTCTTATAAAATTCTCAAAAAACTCCGTCCTCACTTTGCTTTTTATGCCGCATATTAGTCTCGTTCTCTCAGACATGGGACAAGTAAGATATCGACTTACCGGTTTGAGGGACTGCGTGTGAAACGAGCCTGTTATGATATGCTAGCTCGTTATCTTACGGGGATAGGAGCCTGACTTTGGGCTGTTGTGTTCGGGTAGTTGAAAAACCAAATTTTTCAACAATCCGGCATGAGCGGTTTGCAAAGGGTGCGACCAGGCCGGCCCGTAAAACGTCGCAGCCGCGTGGTTATCTTCGCGTAAAACATAGTTATTCTTCTTCGGTACTCCGTCGCGGAGACCGACCACGCGGGCTGTCCTTCTGCCCCAACCCAGATGCCTCCGGCAGCCACACGACGGGCTGCAAGCAAACACGCTTGCCTCAAACAAAATTGAACGGGTCTGTGCGGGGGCTTTTCATTGCCCCCATGGGTTTCGCCCGCTAAAGGCCAGCCAAAGACCACGCCAACTCGGAGATTCTCTATGGCACGCGCAAAAATCGCTCTTATCGGCGCCGGCATGATCGGCGGAACTTTGGCTCATATCGCGGCGCGCGAAGAGCTTGGCGATATTGTCCTTTTCGATATTTTCGAAGGCACAGCCAAGGGTAAGGCCCTCGATTTGTCAGAAGCCGCGCCTGTTTTCGGGAAAGACTCCAAAATTCGCGGCACAAATGATTATGCCGAAATTGCAGGCGCAGATGTTTGCATCATCACAGCGGGTTTCCCGCGTAAGCCGGGCATGGACC
>CAYZGF010000106.1:0-7977 GCA_964477595.1 uncultured Algimonas sp. | reverse complement strand
ATTTGACCGCGTCTCTTAGCAGCTTCTGCACGTAACCATCTTGAAACCAATGATAGGCCGCGCCACATGTGCGGAAAGTGAACTTCGGAGACGACATGTCGGATAAGAATAGTCCATGGGGGCAAAAGCCAGGCTCTGGCGATAATGGTGGTAAAGGACAAGGCAATTCGCCTTGGGGAAATGGCGGCGGTCAACGCCCGAATAAACCTCAGCGTCCAAGCCGTGACAATGTGATCGAAGGGTTCAAAGCCCGCACAGGCCGCGGCGGTGGAAGCGGGGGCAGTGGCGGAAATCCGCAATTGCCGGACTTCAAAATTCCAGCCTGGGCATTTGTACTCGTCCCGCTCATACTTTTAGCCCTTACGTCAGTCTTTACCGTTCAGGGTAACCAACAGGCGGCAATTTTGCGGTTTGGTGACTATCAACGGACAGCGGGTCCGGGTTTGCATTTTAAATTTCCAAACCCAATTGAGCGTAAAATCGTTCGTGATGTCACGAACCAGCAAGAGACCATCGTCGGTATTCGTAATAATGCTGAATCCCTTATGCTCACTGGTGATGAGAATATCGTCGATATCAACTTCACAGTCCTTTGGGTCATCAAAGACTTGGAAAGTTTCTTGTTCAAAGTTGACCAACCGGAAGACCTCGTGAAGTCCGCAGCTGAGTCAGTTGTCCGTGAAATCATCGGTAAAAACGAACTCGACCCTATTATTACAACGGGTCGTCAACAATTTGGTGGCGAAGTCCGGGACCGGTTGCAAGAGCTTCTTGATGAATATGAAGCCGGTGTCCTGGTTAATGATGTCCAATTCCAAAAAACGGATCCACCTTTGGAAGTCGTTGATGATTTCTTGGACGTCGTGAACGCGTCACAAGAGGCTGAGCGTGCAATTAACGAAGCCCGTGCCTATCGTAATAAGATTGTCTTGGAAGCAGAAGGTGAAGCGGCTCGCATTATTCAGCAAGCTGAAGGCTATCGTGATCGCGTGATCGCCGACGCCGAAGGTGAGGCTCAACGCTTTGAGTTGATTTACAGTGAATATAAACTCGCGCCAGAAGTCACCCGTCAACGGATGTATCTTGAAACATTGGAAAAAGTTTACGGCGATGCCGAAAAAATTGTCTTGGACGGCGATGCAGGTTCGGGCGTTGTGCCGTATCTCCCGCTGGATCAATTGAATAAGAAGGGGAACTAGTCATGAACCAGAACAAACTATTCCTATTTGGCGGCATTCTACTCGTCGCATTCATTATTCTCAGCCAGGTTTTCTATACGACAAGAGAAGACAAGCAGAGCCTCGTACTTCGATTTGGTGAACCCGTTCGGACTGAAAACGCATTTGGCGTTGAAGAGGATGCGGGCCTGAAACTAAAGGTCCCGTTCATCGAAAATGTGACGCATTATGATCGCAAGAATCTCGTTTTGGATCTCAAGGCGCAACCTATTCTGGCGTCTGATCAAGAGCGGCTCTTAGTCGATGCTTTTATCCGCTATCGTATTACGGATGTACGTTCCTTCTATGAGGCCTTTGCAACACGTCCTCGTGCAGAAATTCAGATGAGCAATGTTCTCGACTCCTTGATCCGGGACGTTTTGGGTTCTGTTGAGTCACAGGAGATTATTTCAGGTCAACGCGTTGATCTGATGAATGCGATTGAAACACGTGCGAATGCACGGGCTGTTGCCGGTAAATTTGGACTCGTCATTGAAGATGTACGCATCAAGCGTGCTGATCTTCCGCAAGAAAACGCCGATCGAGTCTTTGAACGCATGGCTGCTGACCGTCAGGAGCAATCCGCGGAGAAGCGCGGCGAGGGCGAAAGGTCCAAGCGAACAATTACTGCGGAAGCCGACAAGGAAGTCGAAATCCTTTTGGCGAATGCGCGTCGTGATGCTGAAATCATTCGAGGCGAAGGTGACCAAAGACGGAATGCGATCTACGCTGAAGCTTATAATAAAGACCCTGAATTCTTCGCTTTTTATCGTTCCATGCAAGCCTATGAGAAAGGCCTGCAAGGCAGCACGACCTACGTCCTCTCACCAGACTCCGACTTCCTCGGATATCTGGACAGTCAAGGCGGATATTCGGGCCGTCGCCGATAGGACTCCCAAATGGGCGGGGTAATTCTGGTCGCGATTGGAGGTTTTATTCTGATCGAAGGCATTATGTGGGCGGTTGCGCCCACAGCTATGCGCCGCGCATATGACGAGATGATGCGTCAGGTCTCCGACCGCGACCTCCATATTGGTGGAGCGATAGCCGTCTTCATCGGTATGTGCGTGTTCATGATCGGAACAAAGCTCGTTTTGCAATAGTCGTCAGGGTTTCAATGACGCAAATGTAAGCGAGATGACGCAGTCTTAGACTTGGCAGGACGGCACATATCGCTACTGTGTTCCTATGACATTGCTTCGTTCCGCCGCCTTATCGTTCATTTTCGCTGTCGCTGCCGTCTCGGTAACACCGCAGATATCCGAGGCCCGTGGCGCACCCGATGGATTTACGGAATTGGCGAAGCGGCTCTCTCCATCCGTTGTCAATATCTCTACGGCTCAGACTATTGAGATCGATACATCGGAAGCCAAACCCTTTGAAGAGGGCTCGCCGCTAGAGCGGTTTAACGATTTCTTTGGCGGGCGGAATGACCGTAATGGTCGGGTCAGTAAGTCACTTGGCTCCGGCTTTGTTATTGATGTGGACGGTCACATCGTCACGAATAACCACGTCATCGAGGACGCCGATCTGATTGAGGTCTCATTTCCGAATGGCGATACCTATGAGGCGGCTCTGATTGGTCGCGATCCGGCAACAGATATTGCGGTGCTTAAAATTGATACCGGCGAAGATATGCCTGCCGTGCCTTGGGGGGACAGTGATGCGGCCGAAGTCGGTGAGTGGGTTATCGCGATTGGCAATCCGTTCGGCTATTCCGGATCGGTCGCAGCCGGAATTATTTCAGCGCGTAACCGAGACATATCTTCGGGCAGCTATGATGACTTCATACAGACCGATGTCGCGATTAACCGCGGTAACTCCGGCGGGCCGCTATTCAATATGGATGGCGAGGTCATTGGCGTAAACACCGCAATCCTATCTCCGACAGGGGGCAGTGTCGGAATCAGCTTTTCCGTTCCTGCGGATTTGGCTCAATCTATCGCGTCTCAACTTATCGAATTTGGGGAAACCCGTCGCGGTTATCTCGGTGTTCGCCCGCAAGCCGTCAGCAATGCGATCGCGCGCAGCTATGGCCTCGATAAAGCGCAAGGCGCGCTGGTGAAGTCCGTCGTCGCTGATAGCCCTGCGGATAAGGGCGGGTTGCAGCGCGGGGACCTCATCTTGTCGATCGGCGGTAAACCGCTTGAGGCCTCCCGCTTGCTTTCAAGAATGATTGCGGAAAGCGAGATTGATGAGCCCGTTGAAATTGAGATTTTGCGCAAGAAGAAACGCAGGACGTTGACCATTACCATCGAGCGTCTGGAAGAGCAGGTCACTGATGAGGAGAAAATCCGTCGCGAAGTCGCGGCCGGGAACGCGGAACGATCTGTTGCGGGTATTTCGGTTGAGGCACTGAGCGAGGATGTGCGTGACCGTAACCGGATTGATGATGACATCAAAGGCGTCCGCGTTGTTAAAGTTGATAAACGTGCGACTGCCAGCGGCAAAATTCTCAAAGGTGATATTATTGAGGAAGTCGGGTTTGAGAAAATTTCGACTCCTGCGGAATTTGCAGAGGCTATGAAAGCCGCCGGAGAGCTGGATGAACCCGTAACGCTACTGATTAATCGTGGCGGAAATTACATCTTTTACGCTGTAAACCCGACCAGCTAAGCACCTGTGTTGCGGATCGGCGCGCCATGAAACCTGTCATTTGTATTGCCGGCCCGACGGCCAGTGGGAAAAGCGCCTATGCCGTCAAAATTGCTGAGGCGATGGACGGCGAGATCATTAATGCTGATGCTTTGCAGGTTTATGCGGAATTGCAGGTCCTGTCGGCGCGGCCAACACCAGAGGAAATGGGGACAATACCGCATCATCTCTTCGGCCATGTGTCAGGAGAGGTGCGCTATTCCACGGGTGCATGGTTGCGTGCGGTTGAGCCGCTCATTCTGGATGTTCTCGCGCGGGATAAAACACCCGTGCTGGTCGGCGGAACGGGTCTTTATTTTCGCGCCCTTTTACAGGGCATGGCGGATATCCCGCCGGTTTCTGAACAGGTCGATCAGGAAACGTCAGAAATACTTCAAAGAGACGGGATCGAAGCTTTGCGTGGTCAGGCAGAAATCTTGGACCCTGTGGCGACAGACCGAGTTTTGGGTAATGATCCGCAACGCCTGCAACGTATTGTCAATGTCGCCAAGAGCACAGGGCAGCCTCTCTCGACCTGGCAGGCTGAAACTCATCCTATTGTGCCGTCACGCTTTGCAAGGTTTTGTGTCCTGACACCGCCACGTGAGATGCTCTATGCCCGCATCAATACCCGCTATGACGAGATGTTGCGTTTAGGAGGGCTGGAGGAGGCCAAGACCGTGTTTGCGAAAGGCTATGATGAAACCTTACCTGTCATGAAGGCGATTGGCCTCAGACAACTCAAGCGCTATTTCAGTGACTTGGGCACGCTTGATGAAGCGGTTGAAGATGCGAAACGTGAAAGCCGCCGCTTTGCGAAACGGCAAATGACATGGTTTAGAAACCAGCCACCCAAGGGCGTGTTTTTGCAAAATCAGCAAGACCGAGACGCTTTTCTGGCCGATGTGAGAGGGGTGTCGTTTTGAATAGAGGCACTCTTTTTTGGGTGATTGGGAGTCTCTTGCTGCCCATCATATTGGTCGTCATAGCGCAACAGGCATTCGATATCGACCAGTCCGAATTTTTTGCCATGATGCAATATTTGTCGGACTCGCCTTGGGCTATTCCGATAACAATCCTCCTATTCTGCGGATTGGCTTTTATTGGCGCGCCGCAATGGATGTTGATTACGGGAACAGTCTTGGCCTTTGGCGTTTGGGAGGGCGGAGTTCTGTCTTGGGTCGGCAGCTTAACGGCGGCGATCCTTGGATTCGGCATAGGGAATGCGGTAGGGGCCGAGCGGCTTCGTCGCATAGATGCAAAATTGGTTCGTAAACTTTCCGCCGCTGTTCGGAAGAATGGATTCATGACAAGCCTTGTTGTGCGTTTGGTGCCAACGGGTCCGGCTATTCTTGTCAATTTGGCTGCGGGCGTTTCCAGGATGAAATTTCGTCATTTTGTGGCTGGGACAGCCTTGGGCATCATCCCGAAAATTATTGTTATCTGTTTGATTAGCCAAGGTCTGATTTCAAGCCTCTCGGGCAATCTCATGGCTATATTCTTTGCGGGGTTAGCCGGAGTTGCGATCTTGCTCTCTTGGCTCGCACGAAAGCGATTAGAGGCGCGTTCACCGCTTTAAAGCGGGAAAATGCAGTGTTTTCGCTGATAAACCGCGTCGTTTGCTTGCAAATTAGTTAAAGGTTAATAATGCTTTGCGATAGCGGGGTGTCGGTAATTACTGATTCACTATATTTAATCGGGCTGCCTATTTCAGGCGCAAAATTTGCGGCCACATGAACCGGATTGACCATGTCTATCTTCGACGCATTTTCAACTGACCTGGCCATTGATTTGGGGACGGCGAATACGCTGATCTATGCCAAGGGTCGCGATATTGTCTTAAACGAACCTTCCGTTGTGGCTTATTCCGTTCGGAACGGGCGCAAGGTCGTGCATGCCGTAGGCGAAGATGCACGTATGATGCTCGGAAGAACGCCGGGAAATATCGAAGCTATCCGCCCGATGAAAGACGGCGTGATTGCGGATTTCGAAGTCGCAGAAGCCATGATCAAGCATTTCATCGAAAAGGTGAATAAGAAGAAGCCGCGCTGGTTCGGCACCAAAGTCGTTATCTGCGTTCCGGCGGGTGCAACAGCCGTTGAAAAGCGCGCCATTTATCAATCTGCGCAACAGGCGGGAGCCTCCAAAGTCTACATCGTTTATGAACCCATGGCAGCGGCTTTGGGTGCAGGTCTTCCGATCCATGAACCCTCCGGATCCATGGTTGTCGATATTGGCGGCGGAACGACTGAGATTGCTGTGCTGTCATTGGACGGGATGGTTTACTCGCGCTCCGTCCGTGTCGGTGGCGATAAAATGGATGATGCGATTATCCAATATGTCCGCCGGACAACCAATTTATTGTTGGGTGAAATGAGTGCAGAGCGCGTCAAAAAAGAAATTGGTACGGCGATGACGCCCGAAGACGGGGAAGGCATGACCGTCCAGATTAAAGGTCGCGACCTGATGAACGGTGTCCCGCGTGAGATTGCTATTAATGAGGCGATGATTGCCGAGAGTTTGGAAGAACCGGTCGAGCAAATCGTTGAGGCCGTTAAACTAGCGCTGGAAGCGACGCCGCCTGAACTGGCCGCTGATATTGTTGATAAGGGCATCATGCTGACAGGTGGGGGCGCTTTGCTTCGTAATCTTGACGTTGAATTGCGCGAGCGGACTGGGTTGCCGGTCTCTATTGCAGACGACCCGTTATCTTGTGTTGTCCGCGGTTCCGGCACTGTGGTTGAGAATTTGAAAAAATGGAAAGTCGTCCTGGAAGCTGGCGTCTAGACCTTTAAAACGTAATGTGAGGACGTTGGCATGCGCGGCAGGGAAGCTCCCAATGCAGGCATAACCCGCATCGCGCTTCTGGCCGCCATTCTCATATCCAGCATTCTTATCAGTTTACAGCGCGGCGCTGACCGAAATGTATCGGGCTTCGAAACGGCGGCTCAGGAAAGCGCCGCACCGTTGGCTGCCATACTCGCCGTCCCGCTCAGAAAGATTGAAGGCTTTTTCTCAGATATGCGTGATCGGCGCTCCGCATTTGATGATAATCAAGCTCTGAAAAACGAGATTGCTACATTGCGAGAAAAGCAAGCCCGCTATGATAATTTGGCCGTCAAAGTCGCACGATATGAAGCTATTCTTGGTGTCGATACGGAAACCGAAATACCTCTACAAAAGATTGCGGCCCGCGCTATTGGCGAAACGGATGGCCCATTTGTGCGGTCTTTATTGCTGAATGTTGGCGCGCGAGACGGCGTTAATATCGGTAATCCCGTCATGTCCACGCAGGGTCTAGTGGGGCATGTGATTAATACGGGTCCGAACACGACACGTGTATTGCGCTTATCCGATCTGAACAGTCGTATTGCCGTCGCGTCTTCGCGATCCGGCGCGACGGCGATTTTGGCCGGCGATAATTCTCCACTTCCAAAGCTATCCTTTATCAATCAACGTGAAAATTGGTCTTTGGGAGACCGCGTTATTACGTCGGGAGATGACGGGTCTTTGCCGCGTGGTTTGCAGGTCGGTGAGGTCGTGCGCGGAGATGCGGGCGGTTTGCGAGTGCGATTATCAAGCCGTTCCGCGCCATTGGATTGGGTTTGGGTGTCACCTTTTCAAAAACTGAAACCACCGCCTGAAATTGACCCTGATGTTGAAGCAGGTGAGGCGCCATGACCTTTTTGGATGCCCAAGCCCCGCAAAGAAAGATTTTCCCGGCAATCGTCGCAGGTATCGCGCTGTTTTTGGCAGGTTCAGTTTCAATAGCGGGCCTAAATATCTTCGGCCTACGCACAGGTTTTGGGTTCATTCCTTTGCTCGTTCTCGCAATTTGGCCGCGCCAAGCAAATGCACTGGTCTCCTTAGGAGTCGTCTTTTTGGCCGGGCTTTTCACAGATTGGGCGACAGGCGGTATTTATGGACAATGGGCCCTGATTTTTGTTTTGATCTGGGGTTTTCTTCGACCTGAGCTGCGCAGCTCTCCCTATTCGCCTTTGAGCTTTTTTCTCGTCTGGTTGGCCATATGCGGGCTTGCGCTCGTTATTTTGTCTGTAACCGGCTATTTTATATTTGGAATTTTTCCGGATCTCTCCGTTTTAGGACGCCAAATGATTTTGGCGAC
>CAYZGF010000105.1:0-8043 GCA_964477595.1 uncultured Algimonas sp. | reverse complement strand
CCGCCGGTCGATTGAAGGTCGCGGAAACAGATGCCCTCGCCGCACATATTAAAGACGTTTTGGCTGAGGCCATTGAAGCGGGTGGGAGCAGTCTGCGGGACTTTAGCAATACGGATGGCAAGCTCGGATATTTTCAACACAGTTTCGACGTCTATGGCCGTGAAGGTGAAGGCTGCAAAAACTGCGGTGCGCCGATTAAGCGGATTGTGCAAAGTGGACGAAGCTCGTTTTTTTGTGGGAGCTGTCAGGGGTGAAGAGACGCCCACCGACCCGCAAACTTATACCTGTTTTCATGGAAACACGTTTCGCAGCACTGCACGTCGATGGCTTATTTCTTTTTGTAACCGTTCTCTTCCCGCTCCGTCAGTTAGAAAAGCGCTATTTCACTGAAGACACGACTCTTCTTGTATTCACTATTATCGCTAGTTTGTACTTTCTAATCTCGAGTAAATTTTTCGCGGCAACAATTGGGCAACGCGTTTTAGGTTACAAAGTTATCCCGGTTGATGGTAAAAAAGCACGATATACGTTGCGAATGGTTTTCGGCTTACTCGCCTCAGCTATGTGGTTCTTGACATGGCTGGCAAATCGTCACGTCGAAGACGGTATATATTGGTGGGACCGTGTCACCAATACGCGGGCCGTCCCGCTTGCCTATCATCCTCCCAATTGAACTCCCCCCCGCCACGCGCTAGACGGCGCGATACAAAAATAAGAGAGAGCCTTTCCCCTATGGCCTATGAACATATTGAAGTGACGCGTGATGGCGGTGTGGCAACCGTCCAACTGGACCGCCCAAAAGCCCTTAACGCGCTGAATGTCGCGATGATGAGCGAGCTGGCGGATGCACTGAGCGCCTTGGATTCGGATGACGCCATTGGCTGTGTGATCCTGACGGGCCACGACAAGGCGTTCGCCGCCGGGGCCGACATTAAAGAGATGATGGAAGACCAATATTTGGACCTCTATAAAAATGACCGGTTTGAGCAGTTTCACTGCGCAACGGAACGATTCCGTAAGCCGATCATCGCGGCGGTGTCAGGTTATGCGCTGGGCGGTGGCTGCGAGTTGGCCATGATGTGCGATATCATCATCGCGGCGGATACAGCCAAATTTGGACAGCCCGAGATCAATCTGGGCGTCATGCCCGGTATGGGCGGCACGCAACGCCTGCTCCGCGCGGTTGGGAAATCCAAAGCAATGGATCTGTGTCTGACAGGACGCATGATGGATGCCGAGGAGGCCGAACGCGCAGGCCTCGTCAGCCGGATTGTGCCGCTCGATAAGCTGATGGAAACCGCGAAAGAGGCTGCGGCCAAAATTGCGAGCCAAAGCCAACCCATTGCAATGATGACAAAAGAGACAGTCAATGCCGGGTTTGAAATGACATTGGAACAAGGCATTCGCTTTGAACGTCGTATGTTTATGTCCATGTTTACAACACATGATCAAAAAGAAGGCATGGCCGCCTTTGCAGAGAAACGGAAACCGCATTTTAAGAATCGCTAGGGCCTGAAATTATCCACTGTACGCAGCCGAAAACGCCCTATTGACGGACCGAAGCTGCGCCCTTATACGCCCCGAAGAATTTCGCACGGCCCGCGCTATGCACGCGGGCTTTGTGCATTGATGACAACCGAAAGAGTACACCATGGCAAATACGTCCTCCGCTAAGAAGAACGTTCGTAAAATGGCCCGCAAAACGGCCGTCAACAAAGCTCGCCGGTCTTCCGTGCGGACTTTCCTGCGTCGTGTCGAAGACGCGATCACAGCCGGGAACAAGGCAGAAGCAACTGAAGCTCTCAAAGCGGCAGAGCCAGCTTTGATGCGCGCTGTGTCCAAAGGTGTGTTCCACAAGAACACAGCCAGCCGTAAGATTTCCCGTTTGAACAAGCGCGTTAAGGCCATCGGCTAAGACCTCTTGGTCAGATTTGATTTGAAGGAACCGGCCTGAGGGTCGGTTTTTTTGTGCCTGACTGTCTGAAACGGAGCGGACCCAAGCGGCGGAAACACCCCAAGATCATTTGCAAAATTTTACAAGAATCAGGGTTCACCCCCGACATCTCTTCACTCCCTTTGAGTCAAGAAAATAACTCAAAATTTTTCTGCATTTTTTTCGCCGGAAAAATGCTTGCGATTCAAGGCTCTTTTTGAGTCAACAATAGAATCGGCTCCGATTCGAAATTTCTCACATTGACGGTCCGATTTCAGGCTGGTTTATAGATGGCACAGACGGAGCTGCGGGGGTAGCAAGGTCTGTTCGGGGAACGCCCGGCACAAGTTGCGCACCAGGCAACATTGGGCCGTGCATCCAAATATTGTTAGTGGTTTCAAAGACTTGTCAATTTCAAGTCGCGCTTTCGTGCGGCCTTGAAACAGCAAGTCCGCGCGGGAGACGGTCAGTGAGTAGGGTAGCGGATAAAATGGCACATGTGAAAACTCCTGACCTCTATACAGGCGAGCCGCCGTTACAATCCGCGCATAATACGTGGAAGCAAGTCAAGACCGATCTGGCCTATGCTTTGGGACCAAATGTGCACCGCTCTTGGACGGGTCGTCTGCATATCACGCAAGCCGATGAAAGCGTTGTCACCCTGTCCGCACCGACACGTTTTATCGCGTCCAAGATTGAAACCCAATTCTCTGACACGGTCCGCCGCCTGTGGGACAAATATGACCAAGTCGATCCACCGCGTCGTTTGGCCTTCGCCGCCAATCCATCTGCGGTCCGCACACCCTCAGCGGTTACGCCCGTAAAATCCGTACCCACCCAGCGTCCTGCACAAGCAACGCCGATTGCAGAGACCCAAGCCCCAATGGCCGCAAAGTCTGCCTCTGAAAGCCCGCGGGACCGTTTCACATTTGATAATTTCGTCGTTGGCGCCTCAAATGAGCTGGCCATGGCAGTTGCCCGTCAGGTCGCCACACAATGCGGCGCCGGTCGCGCTCCACAATATAATCCAATCGTCATTCACGGTAGCAACGGGATGGGGAAAACCCACCTTCTCTACGCCATTGAAAATTCAGTCCGCGAAAATCATCCGGAAAAGCGCATGCGTTTTATTTCGGCTGAAGATTTCGTCTCGACCTTTGTTGCCTCCGTGCGGGGCCAAGGCCGCGAAGGTATTGCAGCCTTCAAAGCCTCCTTACGCGATGTTGACCTGCTGGTGATTGATGATGCGCATTTCATTGCGGATAAACCGGGCAGCCAAGAAGAATTACTCCACACGCTCATCAGCCTTGTCGATGGGGGCAAACAGATCCTGATCGCGGCTGATCGCCATCCGGATAAGATTGAGAAAGCCTCAGAGCGGCTCAAGAGCTATATGTCATCCGGTCTGGTCTGTAAGATTGGCGCGGCAGATTATGAGCTTCGCCTACGGATTCTTGACCGCCTTATTGCGCGTCGTCGTGCCGGCGGTCAGCAAGATCTCGCCATTCCGCAAAATGCCCGCGATCATCTGGCAGCACGCATGAACGCCACGCCTCGCGATCTGGAAGGTGCCTTTAATCAGATCGTTGCGCAAAGCGAATTTCTCGGCACCTCCATCACGCTGGAAAGCGTACAAGAAACACTTTCGGATTCACGTTATATGATGGGACAACGCTTGACGGTTGACCGTATTCAACGCGCCGTTTGCGAAGTCTTCTCCGTCACGCCAACCGATATGGTCAGCAAACGCCGCGCTCGCGTGATTGCGCGTCCGCGCCAAGTCGCCATGTATCTGTGTAAGAAACTGACAAAGCGCAGCCTCCCGGATATTGGCCGCCGCTTTGGTGGTCGCGATCACACGACCGTCATGCATGCGGTCAAGCGCATAGACCAACTCCGCGCAGATGACGCCGCCTTCAATACACAAATTGAAGCTGTTGAGACATTGTTGAAAAGCTAAGACCTCACCTCAATTCACATAAAAAAAGGGGCGCTCAAAGAAGCGCCCCTTTTTCATTTCTCCGGCGAGTATTATTACTTCGCCTCAAAATCCCGGACGAGTTGATCCATAAAGCGCACACCCCAGCCTGCGTGACCTTTGGGCGCTGTGGGTGTGGCAGAATCGCGCCAATCCACACCGGCGATATCCAAATGCACCCAAGCTTGGTCTTCATCGACAACAGTACCGATCACGGCAGCTCCGATTGAGGCTCCGGGAGAGCCGGCTGTGGATTTAATATCGGCGATGTCAGATTTGATTTGATCGAAATGATTGGGGTGTAACGGCAATGGCCAAACATCTTCACCGGACCGTTCACCGATATCCATCATTTCCTGTGCCAGATCGAAATCGCGCGTAATAACGGCCGCATATTCATCCGCCAACGCACGGCCCGCTGAACCCGTCAGTGTCGCAATATTGACGACGAGTTCCGGATCATATTTTTCAATTGTGTAAGGAACGGCATCAATCAAAAGCAGACGGCCTTCTGCGTCTGTCGACATGACTTCGATCGTTGTGCCGTTATATGTTTTAAGCACGTCACCCGGACGAATAGCGCGCTCACTCGGCATATTTTCGGCTAACGGCATGACGCCAACCAGGTTGACATCAGCGCCGCGTTTCGCGGCTGCAATCACGGTTCCGCCCACGGCGGCAGCCCCCGACAAATCTGATTTCATCAACCACTGTCCGGAATTTGGTTTTAAGCTGATACCCCCCGTATCAAAGGTGATCCCTTTGCCAACCAAAGCCAGAGGGGCATCACTGCGCGCAGCGCCTGTATATTCCAAAATCATCAAGCGGGGATCATGAACGGATCCCTTTCCAACACCCAAAATCGCACCCATGCCTTCGCGTTCCATTTCGCGAACGCCCATAACACTCACTTTGAGATTTGGAATGCCACGGGCCTCTGCACGCACACGCTCTACAAATGTTTCAGGATAAATTTCCAGACCTGGCGCATTGCCCAAGTCCCGCGTCATCGAAACGGCGTCGGCAATGGCCTGATAATCCGCCTCCATAAGATCAGACGCCGCAGCCGTGTTTTCGCTTATGAAAATCACATCCCGGTCTTCTTCCTGATCACCGGTTTTATATTTCGTAAAACTGTAATTCCCAAGCTCATATCCCAAAGCCAGCTCGGCGCTTGGCGCGTCGCTCTCTGTTTCCAAGCCCTCGACAATAACGGAGAGCTCTCCTTCGCCCGGAGCTTTTGCCGTATGTCCGCCCAAATCATGGAGATGACGACGGCTCAGAGCCTCTGACCCTGTTCCGATAACTGTAATAGAGTTGGTATCGCCCACGCCGTAAAAGCTTTTATGTGCGCCAAACGCGCCCGTAAAACCCGATGCCTCAATCGCACGTTCAAGATCTGTTGCCGTTTCGCCGCCAATCTGCGTGGGAAGGTCTAAATCCTCATCTAAATATATGACCATATTCTCAGCGGCCACAGTGTTTGACGGCGCAAATGAAATATCATCTGCAAAAGCCGGGCTAGCGGCCATCGATACCGCAGCGGATGAGAGCAAAGTTTTGAGAATGAATGGACGCATTTTAGTCTCCTCGATCAGTTTGGATTAGGTGCTACGGTAGATAGGCAGGGCGAACCAATATAATAATTCTATTGGATAAATGGGTTTTCGCTATGGAAGCCCCTATCGCCGACGTTTCAGGTAAAACACACTTGGATAGGTATCGGTTTTGACGTGATAGCATTCCCAGCCTTGCAGCCCGAAATTATTGAGAAATGTCTCGCTATTTTCGCGAATTGCATCGCCTGTCATACCCTTTTGTGACGGTTGAACAATTTTATATTCCCATCTGTCAGACATCCAGGTCTCCTAACGTTTCAGATATAATCGATTTAAATGACCATAAGGCACGACGGATACAAGCTCCCACCCTTCAACACCTAAACGGGTCAATCTGTCCTGAATGACACCATCGACCTTTTCAGGTTTATTATTCCAAATCGAAGTCTTCACAGTTTCGACCTTATATTGCCAACGCCGTTCACTCATCTGCTTCTCCTTTTTTTGTTTTGAGGCGTCCCTGCTTGCGCAAGGCTTCGCGCAAGGCCCATTCAATCTGGCCATTGAGCGAGCGGAGATCATCCGCCGCCCAGACCTTCATCGCGGCCAGCACATCAGTGCTGATCCGCAGGGGATATGATTTTTTATCCGGCATCTAGGCCTTGGCTCCTAGTAAAGCGAGCCCGTATTGACGACGGGGGTCGTGGCTTTGTCTGAACAAAGGACGACCAGCAGATTAGAGACCATTGTGGCTTTCCGCTCTTCATCCAGTTCGACAATGTTATTTTTCGCCAAGCCTTCAATCGCATCTTCGACCATGCCGACTGCGCCCTCGACGATTTTTTTACGCGCCGCAATGATCGCGCCGGCTTGTTGGCGTTGTAGCATCGCGCCAGCGATTTCCGGCGAGTATGCCAGATGAGAGATGCGGGCTTCGATGACATTGATCCCGGCTTTCGCAAGACGGTCCTGAATTTCGTCACGCAATCTGTCGGAAATTTCCATCGGGTGAGACCGCAATGAAATCTCGTCAGGTGCATGCTGGTCATAAGGATAGCTGGTCGCCATAGCCCGGATCGCAGCCTCAGACTGGATCTGCACAAAGCTCTCATAATCATCGACATTGAACACAGCTTCGGCGCTGTCATTGACTTCCCAGACGACGATAGCCGCAATCTCAATAGGGGAGCCGTCCAGTTCATTGACCTTCAACTTGCCGCTTTCAAAATTTCGAACACGCAGGCTGATTTTTTTCTTCGTAAAAAACGGATTATTAAACCGCAGACCCGGCGTACGGACCGTGCCGATATATTTTCCGAATAAGGACAGGACAGCGGATTGATTGGGCTCGACCTTATAGAGGCCAGACAAACCAAGAATGATAAATGGTAGGCCCAAAATAAATGCGGCAGCCTTTTGCCATTTTGCATCGACACCAATGACGACAAAGACGACGGCGACGGCCGCGGCGATCAGCACAAACAAAAACGGTATCCCGCTAACTGACTTCACTTCTTTTTCTCTAATTTCGGCCATAACGCTCTCCTTTTTTCAGCCACAGATGTGACACCACCGTCTCAGCACAGACAAGAATATGATATCACTTTGATATCTTTTTATTGCTTTTCGATAAAACTGTCAAGGGCTTTAAATCTTTCGCCTTTTGGGGTGGGCGAAGACCGCGCAATACGTTATGTGGCCGCCATGTTTGAAACTGCCCTGTTCATAAGCGCCTTTACGACGCTATTCGTCATTATCGACCCGCCCGGTTGTGCCCCGATTTTCGCGACCCTGACAAAGGGGACGTCGCGAAAACACCAGCGCATGATGGCCTTTAAATCCGTAGGAATCGCGGCCTTCATCTTGATCGGCTTTGCTTATGTCGGGGAATGGTTATTCGCCAAACTGGGTATCAGCTTGGACGCATTGCGGATTGCCGGTGGCATCATGCTTTTCATAATCGGGCTGAACATGGTGTTCGAAAAGCGGACTGAAAAACGCGAAGACCGCGCCGAAGATATATTGGAAGAAGTTGAGGACCCTGAAGATATCTCGGTCTTCCCCATGGGCATACCCATGATCGCTGGGCCCGGTACGATGGCCACATTGCTGATCCTTATGAAAGAAACCAGTACGCAAGGCGGACAGATGGCGATTTTAGCGGCCCTCATCCTAACGCTCGTCATTACACTGATCACGTTTTTAATCGCGGGGCCGTTGATGCGATTGATGGGTAAGAGCTTTACCGATGTCCTGACACGCGTCTTGGGTGTCTTACTCTGCACACTCGCATCTCAGTTCGTATTGGACGGCATTAAAGGCGCGCTTTTTTAATCAACTTACCGCATCTATGCGTAGTCATCATATGACACTCAAATCCGTTTATGCCGACCCCGACAGTACCTATTCAAGCCTGAATGGAGATTGGAACACACCTCCATCTGACGGCGTCTCTCTGCGGGAGGCATATGAATGGGAAGAACGCCGCATCGACGCGATGCGCAAAGGAATGGCAAGCCCTTTTATTTATGTTTGGGTTCCTGCAAAATCTATCTCACTCTCACGTCGTGAGA
>CAYZGF010000104.1:0-8109 GCA_964477595.1 uncultured Algimonas sp. | reverse complement strand
GATGTCGATACGCGGCGGATTATCAAGACGGCACTGAAGACGGGTTCGAAAGAAGTCGCCCGTGCCCGAAGGGATGCATTGGCTGAGGCTGATGATCTCTATTGGTCCTCATTGACGATTAACTCGCCTGGCTCCGCCAATGGGGCGATGTCTCGATATAGAGCCGCCAAGGCCCGCGCCTTCGCTCGGGGTTATATCTATACGATTGTCGAAGAAATGGCTGTTCAGACTGACATGACTGAGGTCATAGATCGCTGATGCCAAAGGTCACGACCTGCCCTGTTTTCACAGAGCTGAAGGTCTCGTCCTCTGAGACTGTTGCAGAGACAACTCGCCCCTGCAAACTCTCAATCACTACGAAACCTTTGTCCTGTCTGTCGTCTCTTCGTCCGTATGATTTCACAACACCTGTGACGGGCTGCGTATAGGTGTCTGCCGGATCAAAGATGGCGTCTGGTCCGAGGGTTTATTCCATGCCCTGTTTCGCCATCGCGCGGTGTAGCGTTTTGAGTATGTCGTTCTGCTCACCCATGCGGGTGAGAGTTGCTGTCCACTTGGTAGACATACGCTAGAGGCCTTTGCCTTCATATTCCGCTAAGCCCATTTTCCTACGCGTCTCCATCCGCTTTCGAATGAGCTGTTTGCGCCAGAGGTTTTTCTGTTCCGCTGGCTGCGCGAGATTGACGATGTCGTCGTCCCTTATCTGATCAATCGTCTTGTCGAGATCGGTCATACGCTCTGCGGTGATGGTTCGGGCTAACTTTCTCCGCCGTTCGAGCTCACTCACTGGACCCAGCTCTAGGCTTGCCAAAGCCTGCGCCCGTTCTCTCATACCATGCGAGATATACTGACGCGGAATGACGAGGTCCTCTCCGTTATCCCGCACGCCACGCACCGTCAAATGCGTATGGGGTTGTGCGGTGTCGTAATGATCAACCGCCACCCAATCTAGTTTTGTTCCAAGATCGCTTTCCATCCGGCTGACAAGCTCGCGGGTGAAGCCTGTCAGGTCTGACATTCTCTCCGCGTCTTCAGGCGAAACTATGAAGCGGAAATGGTGAGGATCATCTTTGCAGCGCCCCCCGAAAACTCTCGGCGTCTGGTTCGTGAATAAGCGAGCCATAAAGCTTGCCTGGGCTTGCGCCTTTTTGTGTAGCGTCTCGTTCCAGATATTTGAGATGGCCTTTGAGCCTTGCTGCGCCAAACCCCGCAATCTTTTTGATCGACGCTTGAACAACAACCCGTCGATGAAACGTTCGTTGTGATGTGGAGCGGTTGCTTCTGTTCAAGCTACTTCTTCCTCCGCCACGCTTCAGCGAAACCGACGAGTAGAAACTCTTGGCACGTCTCCTGCCACCACGACTCGACCGATGCGACTTTGACCGCTCAATCCGAATTTGAAAATCATCTTCGCCAGCATTACTCATCCGTCTGCTCCTTTTAGGGTACAGACAGTTCAATAAAGGGTGGGCCTACCGCTTTGCGCAAGGGCTATGGGCGAAAAATAACTATCGGTGGGCCAACCTGTTTTATCTTGTCCTCACTATCGTCTACCTAATTCCCACTTTGCTATTTAATTGCCGCCATCGCGTCTATCTCGTCTGTCGGGCCTGACCGAGCCGCCCCATTACGAGCGAGGCAGGCGCGCTAGACTCGCCGCAAAGCGGCGGAGAAGTTTAAGAGCATAAACATTTCATCAATTTTGAATCAAAGATCATCTCTTCTCCCCCTACGATAGATGGGTTGTAAGTCGAGGATGGTTTCTTCATTGTAGCATATCGAAAAGTCAGAATCTGGTTGATAAAATCACAAACATAGACCGACATGTGGGAAGAAAACTCAGACTTAAGCGGTTAGCTTCTGATCAGAGCCGGGCTAGTCTAGCCTCCAAAATAGGGGTCGGACAGGATGTGTTGTACGAGTGGGAAGATGGGACAAGCCGTATTTCCGCCGCGAATTTATTCAAACTTTCTATTGTTCTCGACTGTGACCCTAGTGTTTTTTTTGACGGTTTGGTGCATGGGGATCAAACTGATGAGTTTAGATAGGCGCGTGCTCTTCCGCCACCTCTTTACCAATTGTCCATGGGCCTGCATTCGATAAGGAGGGCTTATTCATATACGGCCAATGGTTAGATATTTTGGCTTCTGGGTGAGGGCGCGGCCAAACCAGGGGATAATCTTTGCAGATAAGAGGTTGTCCATTTTCCATATCGATACCTTGAAAGTATGGCTGTGGGATTGCTCCAGGCCTGTCAAAATACGTAACATCATCGCCACAATATCTAAATGAAACTGCCCGTCTTATGGCATCGTGTGAAATGTTACCCCCCGACCCATGGACGGTCAAAACATCATGAATAATTATATCTCCGGGCTCGACGTCGAAGGAGATGATATCATAGTTCTCACGATTAGCTTCGATGTCTGGTAGCCTTTCATGGGGCGACAAGGGTTCAGGCGATTGAGATACGAAAGGGTTTGGAGCGTAAGTTTTCCCCCACAAATGTGAACCGCGAATATACTCCATGGTACCATTTTGTGCGTTTGCTTGGTCAAGAGGAATCCATACGATACAGCATTTCGATCCCGCAATTTGGAAATAGCCAAGATCTTGATGAAAAGGGGTGCGTTGCCCGGTTTGGGGTGTTTTTACGAAGGTGGTGTCTTCCCAAAAGTTCAAATATTCTGATTGTAGTAAGTGGGTAATTGTCGCGGGAAGGGCACTGTCGAGGGCAGCTTCGCGCACGCCTTTTTGCATCAACCAACCTGCCGATCCGTAGAAAAATTCGCCCGCGCCTTCCTTTTCAACTTTGTCTCGAATAGGTCTACTATCTGGATCTGCTTCCAGTAAGTAGTCTAATTGCATCAAATCGAAACGATCAGACTGTCCAACATCATCCACGCGCCCGTTGTCCCAAAGCTGAATGGCCATATCTTCTAGATCATAAGCGCTATGGCCTTTTCCTATCCAAGTCCTTTGTTCCTCTACGTCGATACGCAGTTTCTCGATTTCTGACCCGGTCATAACGTTGCGCAAACATACGACACCATCTTTTTGAAAGGTTTCTATGTCTTGCTGAGTGGCCCTTGATATGGCTTCCAAAATGCTCATTTAATTTCCACCTTTATTCGGTCGTGGGCGAGTTTTCCAATGAATCTGCGGAGGTCTTTTCGAGTTTTTTCTTGATGCCGATTTTCGTGAGTTAGAAGAAATTTCAAATCGTCGAGAAGACCTTCCGCCTCTCTATCCAAACTAACGGAGTCAAAATTCTGTGGCTTTACTTCTCCACTCGGCAAAGCATGAAAACGTTCATAGATTTCCAGAAACTCTAAGAACTTTGGGTTCATTTCATCAATCATGCCGCAACCACTTTCTCAGCAGCTGAATGACCCAAGTTGAGTAAATCACGTAGTGTTACCTGAGGCTCCGAAATATTCGTATATCTTCTTGTGTTTATAATTCCCGCCTCGCTGACACCGCATGTGAAAGCGAGATACATATTACCGTCTTCCGCATAGAGTTGAGGGAGACCTAAGGGCCGCGCTTTGAATAACCGGACTGCAAGATTGTAGTGAGTCATGTAAGTTAGGGACGCGATCTGGGAGACTTTTGTATGCAAAGCAAACTCATGAACGGCTAACAATAGACGCCCTAAAACGGTCATATATTCGGTTGTTGAAAGGCCTTTGCGCTTAGCCAAAAAGCGCGAGTGCTCTAAACATCTGTCAGTGTGAGGAAGTCGATCAGCAGCGCAAAAGTCCGGAAATATATCTCGCATCAGATTTGGACCGGCCATAGAATTCAGGCGGCTCACACCCAAAATTCGCCCAGAAGGCGCACGGTCAATGATATGAACTGTGTCTTCTAAGTCGAATTGATCCTTATCCAACCCATTCAAGGCGCCTGGTAAATCCCAACCCATTTCTCCGACCGCAACTTGGTGGCGGAAAGTATACAGCTCTTCTGAAAGAGCATGGTCAGCCTGAATTTGGTGTCCTGTATGGATTTCTATCATCTTATCACCTCAACCCTTTTTGGACATGGATGGGGAGGATTTGAATTACCGTCTATTACCCGATCGGGTAATAGACGGTAATTGGTTATTCTGACTGAGTTTAGGGAAGGATGACGCCCTGCCGTATGGCTAAGGTAACTGCATGCGTCCTGGAGGAAGTATGATATTTAGCAAGAACCTTTTGGAGTATCTTTTTCACGGTATTTTCTGAAATTCCAAGGACTTTACCGACCTCCCAATTTGTCTTCCCTGCGGCCACATAGTGCAAAACATCAATTTCTCTAAGAGTGAGCTCCACCTTTTCGGGCATCAACTCGGGTTCGATGAAATCGAGCAATCGATTGAATGCATGTATCAGGGGTACTTCCAGAGTCGCTTTGATTGTTGGGTCAGTGAGCTTCTCTTCCAGAGCTAAAGATACCATACCAGTTGGTTGATCCGGAGCAAAGACGGGAACGACTAAGCCTTCGCTTAAGCCAATATCGGCACCGGCATCCATAACTCTTTTCCCATATCGAGTAGCGTGCATGTAAGCATCACTCCACTCGAAGGCACTTTTACTTCTGACCGCGTATGTCAGAATAGGGTCATGCATGATGAAATTGTCTTTTACCCATAGGTCAAAAAAGTCGTCCGGAAAATTTGACACGCCCAGTTTTGTCACATCATCAGATACAAGAGCGGGGTTCATGATCAAACCCATTGTCACGTGCTTCACACCATACCTTTCAAGGTAAGACGAGATAACGTCCAATAGAGCATTTTTGTCTTCAGCGACCTCAATAGCGTCAATTGCGCGAATTAGGTCATCGAGATCATGAGGCGATCGTTTCATAGCCTCCCCGCCTTGTTTACAACATCACTGCTTAATGGCCTTTTAGCAAAATCAAAGCAGAAATAACGCTTGAGGAGGTTCCTCTTTCGTAAAAATGTTCTTTAGTTCTTTTCAATTTTCATAGGCATTCCACCTTCAGGACGAAGGGTAATTCTTGAAACCAATCGTATGGGTTTATCGTGAGCAGGTGAAAAATTGTATGCTCTCAGGAGGTTCGCAAGTATTATACTGGCCTCCATCATTGCAAATCTCAATCCAATGCAAACTCTCGGACCTCCAGAGAATGGAATGAACGAAAACCTGTGTCTGGTCTTCATTCCATCGTCGTCGAACCGGGTCGGATCAAATGCATTCGGGTTACTCCATAGAGTTTCATGCCGATGCAGGGGCATGATGCCGATCACGATGAAATCACCTTTCTTAATATCGACACCGTGAATCTTGATATCTGCTTTCGCGACTCGATCGATGGCTGGAGCTGGGGGGTATAGTCTCATTGCTTCATTGATGACCTGTCCTGTGAGTTTCAGTTTTTTCAAATCTTCAGCAGATATTTCTTTGTTTCCGCAAACTGTCGCAACCTCCTCTTTCACAGATTTTTGCCAATCAGGATGCTGTCCGAGCAGATATAGACTCCATGTCAAAGCCAGAGCCGTGGTTTCATGACCGGCTGCTATAAACGTCAATAAGTTATCTCTGATCTGAACATTGGTGAGTGACTCTCCCGTCTTTGGGTCTTTTGCGGCCAGCATGAGTCCCAAGAGGTCATCTCCAAACTCGGATTTTTGACGGCGATGATCGATCACAAGTTGCGCGTCGTTTTGAATCTGTCTTACGGCTTTTCTTGCCTTTCTACCCCATGGTCGCGGCATGCTAGGCGGTGCTCCCAATAAATCTAAAGGGTCGGGTTTCCCGACGGTGTCCAGAATAGTTTCAATAGCGCGGGCGGCTCTCTCCTCGTCTATTACGCCGTCACCCCCGGAGAGCATCGTGCTATGAATTATCTGGAATGTCGCAGAAATCATCTCGTCATGTACGTCGATAGTAGCGGGGCCTAAAGACAAGCGTGCGACAGATTTTTTAGCGGCATCATTCATAATTGGCACCATAGCGTTGAGGCTATTCTGCCTGAATGCGCCTGACGCTGCCCGTCTTTGCCGTTTCCATTCTGGTCCCTCCGTTGTAAAAAGTCCTCTCCCGGTTACACTACGCAACATGCGCATTTCTACCGGACCCTTAGGAAACTGATCTTCGTGGGTTAACAAAATGGCTTGAATGATATCCGGATCAGAAACATAGATCAGGTCCCTGCCAAGAAACCTAACTTTGTAAAAGGGTTCTCGATAAGCACAAGAGAACCAAGCATCGACCGGATTTTTTAGGAGTGTTCGGACCAGTTTAACTGGTGATGATCCGTCTGGGAGCGTCCTGGCATTTGCAAGCATAGTAGATGCTTAGAACGAGAAAATTTTGCCGTCCATGTGTTTTATTCTAAGTCCGTCGAGGTTGGGCGCTCAGGGGATTGGGTTGGTAAAATACTTCTTCGTTCGATAAATTACCTGAGGGTAATTTTGAATATATTGGCAGTCCTAATGTTTGTCTGCTTTGGCAATATGCTCTTCTACGCCGTCAAAAAAACGGCCGGGTTCGACATCAAATACCTGACACAAACTCCAAAGTCGGCTCGCGCCTATCCTGTTAGTCCCACGTTCGTATTTTTGAATTTGCTGGAAAGTTACGCCAACCTGATTTGCAAGTTCGGTTTGACTTAATCCAACGGATTTACGCAGAGACTTTAGCCGCGCGCCTACAAAAACATCAACTTCCGTAGCTGTTCGTACTTTACTCACGTCGCCCCCTCAGGTGCATTGAAATGATTTGCAGCTTTAAACCTTTTCTTTCTATACGGCGCAAGGCTCTTCGGGTCTGAAAACGGCACTGAAGTAAGCATCATACTCAAAACGTCGTTTTCTTTATGGCGGTCGGATTGGGACATAAAAGGGGGTGTATTTGGGGCTACTTTCAAATTCTTGACAGAGATAACCCTTTGAAATACAAAGGCTTAAATCAAGCGTTTGAGTCCTCTTCTGAGCGCCATTCATTTTTCGCAAATCGTCGCCGCCGGCCAACTCGATTTGTGAGTTCTGTTTAGGTATTTACCTCGATTTTCCAGCATTTTCGGCCGATTTGAGTCAGTTTAATTTCGGCGTCCAAGAATCGTTTTATAATGTCAATATTTGTTCGCGTGTGCTGTGTAATGTCTGTCGTCGTAAACACGCCGCCGCCGAAGAGGGCCATTGGCAAGAGAAGTTGATCCGCGAGATGTTCTCCCACCGCTGTTCTGATCTGTCCGGAACTGTCCTTCGCCGGAATATAGCTTTGCGCCTGTCCGGCGACCTTTTTCGCGACAGCTTCCGCGCGGACGCCGTGCTCGCCCAGGCCGATGAAAACCTCTGTTACGTTTTCATGCGCAAGGAAAAGCGTGACGGCATTGCCGGGACCGGGGCCGTCTGCATGGATAATCTCGCCTTGCTCCGGTTTCAAATTCAAAGCTTTTAAAACCGTTTTTAACTCACGATTGGCGATACTGGCTTTTAAATTGGCAATGACAGCCACAACGCTTTCGCCTGTCCGCTCGCCTCTATCCGTCAACTCCAAGGCATTCGTTTCCAGTGTCGGTTTGACGGCCATGCGAATGGCGCCGCCGCCCGCCGGGTAGAACCCATAGGCTTCGAGCTCGGTGGAAGCACGGCCTCCCATCTTCCGAAATTGCGGAAGGAAGGCCTGATCTAAAAAATCGAATGTCGGTGCCCATTGGTTGTGGGTTCCGCCCGTAATTCTGACCGTGGAGTCTGTTTCTGCATGAGCCAAAATCGGGAGCAAGGTTTGCGCGACAAGGTTTGTTGCACCTGCGGAGCCGATAGAAAATTCATAATCACCGCCTTTGATCTTGCCGGGGTGAAAGGCGATTTCGGGAGAGCCTAATTCAGCGCCTTCCATGCGCGCATCGCAAATTTCCGCCGCCGCTTTGAAGGCCGTCAAATGCTGCCGAAACAAGCCGGGCTTTTTGCGCCGTCCCCGGACATTTTCGATCCGAACGGGTTTGCCCGTGATGGCGGAGAGGGAAAGAGATGTACGCAGAACCTGTCCGCCACCTTCACCTTCGCTGCCGTCAATTATGATTTCACGTTTTGCCATTTTGAAATTCTTTTTTGAGTAAGGGTTTGATGTCTTTAAGAATGTAGCCGTTTGTTGA
>CAYZGF010000103.1:0-8169 GCA_964477595.1 uncultured Algimonas sp. | reverse complement strand
GAATGTTCGGCTCTCTTCGAAAACTCTATCGCAACACGCTCTTCAGATTGTCTCTGTTGGGCGCGTTGCTCTTTGTCCTCTCGCTCTTCGTGGCGCTGGGCTATATTTACTATGCGACGATCGAAAGTGAGTTGCGACGGGTCGACCGCGCCAATGAAGCGGAAATTGCTGAGTTGCAGACGCTCTATGACAATGCCGGGCAAACGGCACTGACTAATGCAAGACAGCGCGGAATACTGACGGCGCTCGAGCCTTCAAACTCCCTCAACGCAAAACGCATTTATCATCAGGCGGGACGAACCTTGGTTGGCAATGCTGTGTTCCAGCGAGGCTTGTCCAATACCGATATTTTTGAACGTGTGTATATTCTGCAAAGCCAAGACGGCATTACGGGCAATCTGGCCGGACAATCCGTTCAGACAACGGGACGGGAAGAAAGTCTGATTCCTGAATTGGAAAATGCCCAATTTACGCGTTTGGAGTTTATCTACACGGTCAATCCCGAAGACGGCGAAACGATTGAAAGGCGAGCGCAAGCGATTGCCGGGAATATTGTTTTGGATGGAGAACCGACCCTAGCGATTTTGGTTGGTCGTGATGTCGAAACAATTTCCCGCACCGGCGAGCGCGTGCGGACCGCAATTCTAACGTCATCCGGGATTGCGCTTCTACTTGGCCTTCTTTCTTCCTTTTTTGTCTCGCGTCGTTTTGCGCGCCGGGTGGAAGGGTTTAACCGTCTCGCAACAGATGTCCGCGCAGGCAATTTAGACCGCCGCGCGCCACGTAATTATTCCGAAGACGAAATGGATCTTTTAGCGGAGCATCTCAATGCCATGCTGGACCATATTTCGCGTCTCATGCAGGCGATGCGCTATGCGGGCGATAGTGTCGCGCATGATCTTCGGACACCTCTCACGCGCTTGCGCACACGTCTCGAAACAGCGGCGGTAGAGCTGGGAGATTCTGACGAAGCCATAACACTTTATGAAGCCGCCGGAGATGCTGACCAATTACTGTCAACCTTTGACTCCGTGCTTCGGATTGCGCGACTGGAGGCGGGTGAACAGCGAGAGCTTTTGAAACCCTTGGACCCCAAGACGATTTTGGATGATCTGGCCGAGCTTTATGAACCTGCCTGTGAAGATGCAGGCCTTAATTTTGACGCAGATATTGCGTCCAAAACACTTATTCTTGCGGATCGCGGATTATTGTCTCAAGCCGTTTCAAACCTCCTGGAAAATGCGATTAAATATACGCCCCGCGGTGGGGCTATCCGTCTCGTGAGCCGGAAGAAACGCGGCGGCGCCATTGAAATCTCCATTCGGGATGATGGTCCGGGTATTCCAAGCTGGGATAGAGAGCGTGTTAAAGAACGTTTTGTTCGTTTGGATAAATCCCGTTCTTTACCGGGTAGTGGCCTTGGCCTTTCTTTGGTCGAAGCCGTAGCAGATCTTCACCGCGCGGAATTTGTGATGAGCGATAATGAAGACCTTCCCGCCGTTGATAAAGGCGGCGACCCTGATCGTCCCGGGTTGAGTGCCTCGCTGATCTTCCCGCGTGTGAAAGGTGACGCGAGACCGTCCGCGCCCCAATCGTCTTAAGCAGGGTGTTTGGCAGATGTTATGCTGCGTTATCCCGTGAAAGGGGAAGCGGCGGCGGTCCTGACTGAACCGGCGCATATTCCACAGGTCCTGTTTGCGCAGGCGGAGTGGCTTGAGCCGCCGCAGGGGTAGGGGTTTGCTGCGCTGGTGTAGGTGATGCCACCGTTCCGCTGGCTTGCAGAACATCGGCAATGTCCTGTGCGAGGCGGGAAATTTCACTGCCGACCTCATTGGATTGAGGCGCGACTTGTTTCGCTTGAACGGATTTCGGCAGGGTAAATGTAACGGTTGTACCTTCACCGACAACAGAGCTGATTTTGAAGTTCCCGCCATGCAATTCAACGAGGGATTTTGAAAGGGCAAGCCCCAATCCAGTCCCTTCATGTTTGCGCGAATGCTGGCTGTCAATTTGTTCGAAAGGCTGGGCCAAACGCGCAATATCCTGCTCTGAAATTCCGATCCCTGTGTCAGAAACGTGAACGATCAGGCCTGCGGATTTAGGTTCAACCGCGATGCGGACCATCCCGCCTTCCGGTGTAAATTTGATCGCATTTGTCGTGAGGTTCAGCAGGATTTGTTTGACGGCGCGCGGGTCGGCATCAATCTCAGGCGTCTGAGTGCCTTCATAGATAAGTTTCAATCGATTTTCATCGGCGCGACCTCTCACGATACGAATAACCTGCGAAATCATATCAGACATGATCAGCGGTTCTGTATTCAGCGTCATCTTACCGGCCTCGATCTTAGACATGTCCAAAATGTCGTTGATCAGGGATAAGAGATGTTGGCCGGAGAAGAGGATATCATTGACATATTCTTTGTAACGCGCATCGCCCAGCGGTCCGAACATTTCCTTTTTCATAATGTCAGAAAAGCCGTTAATCGCGTTTAGGGGTGTCCGTAATTCATGGGACATATTGGCCAAAAATTCAGACTTGGATTGATTGGCTTCTTCCGCGCGGATTTTTTCCTGCTCATAGTTTTCAGCCAATTCGACAATACGTACCTGTGATTTTCGTAGGACATTAATGGTCTTCTCAAGCGCGTCTTGATTGACTTGTAATTGCTGTTCGCGCGTCCGAATGGCCGTCACTTCTGTGCCGATAGACACGCGACCACCGTCGGCAGTATGAGTTTCCAGATATCTGAGCCAGCGTCCATCTGCGAGTTGGATTTCATTGCCTAAGACATCTCCCAGTTCAGATGTTTGGGCGATGTGCTGATTGGCATGATATTCGACCATCGCATATTGCATACCCTGATGCAGTTGGCCCGGCTTGAAGCCGAAAAAGTCTTCAAACTTATTATTCCATAGGACCAAACGATCCATCTGGTCCCAGATCACAAAACTATCATTCATAGACCGCAATGCGTCGAAGAGGCGGGCTTCCGCCGATTGTAGACGGGCTTGAGCGCCACGGGCCTCAGTAATGTCTATGGCCATACCGATAACAAGTTTGGTCTGGTTATCTCTTTGGGTTGGACGTCCCCGGCATGACAGGAAAATGGGGAGGTTGGAGGCCCCCATTTCAACTTCGAAAGGTCCGCTTATTGAGGCGCGTTTCAGCAGGCTGTAAAACTGATCACGTTGTTCCATTGCAAATAAGGCTAAAAACTGTGGTAGCGGGAGAACTGTTTCCGATTCCGGCAACCCCATTGTTTTTGCGAGAGATTTGGACAAAAAGGCCGTGTTTCGCGTCAGATCAACTTCCCAAATCCCGCCATTTGAGCCGTCAATAGCAGCGCGGTAGCGTTGACGGGAAATCTCTTCGACAGTGTTTTGCTGACGGACGGCATCAATCTGCTTGAGGAGTTGGTTCATCAACATCCAAATCAGCCAAGCGGCCCCCAGAAACAGCAATCCAAACAACATGAGATTTTGCATCACACTGGCATTTGCGTTGCGCGGCTGTACATCCATAACGGACAGATATGAATTTGGAATGCGGACGGCACCAAACCACATTTTCTGATCATTACGCGTGTGGGCGCTGACCGTTGAACTCGCTGTGCCGCGAACGGCATCAGAGAGACGATTTGCGGAAATGCGGTAAAATGTTTGCGGTCCCTGAGATGCGACAGCCGGCGGGCCGTCTATGACGCGTCCGGAGTCGCGGATAAGGGACCTCGTTCCGACACGCTGACCAATCAAAGTCCCCGGCGCCAGAGCAACAACGAGATAGCCGTCACCGGATTTGCGCGTCACAATCGGGGTCGCTGTGCCTTGATCATTGATGAGGGAATCTATGGTAACGCCGTCTTTCGGGAAGTTGCGTCGATCCAGTGTTGCAAGTTGTGCGCCTGCGCCGCGTGTTTCGGCCAAGACATTTCCATTTCCGTTTATAAAGGCTGCGCCGACCACATTACGTGAACGTGCCGCAAAGTTTACCATCTGTTGCGAGCTACCACGAAGCGCAAGTGCGGTATCCATCCATTCAATTTCCGCGTCCAAAGCGCGCGCAACCGAACCGGCGTCAGAGGTCAAGGCGGCCTCGAAGCGATTTATTTGATCCGCACGGTCCATATTGACGTCATGGAGAAATTTCGTCGCCGCAATCACGATGAAAAGTGTGAAGAACAGTAGGGTTGTGATCAGAAGGCGTTTGAAAACGGCCCGTCCGCCAAGCCTTTCAGATAATCGGCTGACAAAGTCATCCCCATCAGAGGAAAGGCCGGGGGGGGATGAAAATCCGGTATGCGCGGGAGCAGGCCGTGCGGCAGGTCTTGCCTGTGCCGGCCGGCTCTGCATTGTCTGATATTGAGGCGCAGCCGCTTGCGCATGTGGAGGCGCATAGGGTTGCGCAGACGGCGTGGTCGTCTGACCTACTGCCTGTGTATCTTGATGATACGGATGTTGGCCGCGTCCATTTTGCAAAACACTGTTCCCCTTTGCCTATCGGCAACCCTTAACGTTTCTTCGGATTAGTGCGTCAGCTTTAAGCGACAGAAAATCCTACGAATCACTACACTATAGGGATAGCGGCGACCTTGATTGCAGTCGAACAAAACGTGGTTAATATTGTGTTGAAATGTGCGGTTGTGATGCGGTTTAAGCTGTAATTTCGTTGCTTATCCGTGATGAAATTCGGGGTTCGGGTTCAGGACGGCCAATTGCGTAGCCTTGAGCGGCGTCAAAGCCCAGATCCGTTACGAATTTTCTTATTTCTTCCGTCTCTACACCTTCGGCGATAAACCGGACATCCAAAGCATCCCGTAAGGATAACAGCGCTTTCAATATGGCGCGATCCCGTGCGGTGTTAAAGGCGGCTGCAACGAAGCCGCCATCGATTTTTAACCAGTTGCAGGGCAGCGCCCGAAGGTAGCGGATTGAGGCGGCGCCCGCGCCAACATCATCCAAACAAACGGGATGACCACGTGACTTTAGTTCAGAGAGTAAAGCTTCTGCCAATCCCAGCTCGGCCATATCCCAGCTTTCGGTTAGCTCAATAATCAACTTTGTTGGCGATGCCGTCAGGGCTGTGAGGCAGGCCAGAACTGAGGATTTGAATTGTGGCTTATCAACGGATGCGCCTGATAAGTTGATCGCAATGCCGGATCCATCAGGATTATCATTCAAAACCAAAATCGCCTGTGCCAACATGGATAGGTCGAGATCGCGGATAACCCCGGAGAGTTCAGCGGGACGAAGCACACCTTCCAAATGTTCCTCATTATCAAATCTCACGAGCCATTCATGGTGATGGACCGCACCGTCAGACAGGCTGACAATCGGCTGGCGCAGCACGGAAAAGCGCTGCTCAGAGATATGGTCGCGAAACCCTTCGGCTGTGTGCAATGTAGACATCGCCGCCCGCATATCACGGAAGGCAAAAGAAAGCGTTTACGCGGATTAGCAAGCCCAGCCAAAGGCAAAGATTTCGGGATGCGATGTACATTGCGAAATATGTCCAATGCCGCCGCCAAAATTGAAGTCCTTATTCCAATCATTGTCGAGCTGAATGAAAGGCTCCATTACATCTTTGCATTTAGGGCATTTTGGACGCTCAGGTCCCTGTATCCAACAGGGCCACCCTGCATATTTGTGACCTCCAAGCGCAGCAATTTTGTCATTGTTCTCGGGTAATTCCATTCCGTTTTGGTCTGGCCAGTGCGGATAATCATCGATCTTAAATATTCGTGATATGAATTCAGGCTTTATACTATGCGTTCCCTTAGGGGCTTTCTGAAAATGTCCATACCCATGCAAGACACTTAAGTGGTGCTGTGGGGAAAACGCTTCCCACCCTCCCATGCCAATGCAATCTTCATGCAAGCAGTAAAAAAATCTCAAAACACCGCTGCCATGTCCGCGCATCTTATCTGGTAGTGCGTCCAAATTACTTTGCATCATGAACGTGAGCGGGTTTTCACAGTCTCCGCAGATTGGCCAGGCTTCGTCTTCTCCCATCATGGGGCGCCCGCCCGTCCGTGATGAATCTGTCGCAGATTCGCCGTCGATTAGTTTCCACACCCATGCCGTCCTGACGTGTTTCGCGAGTTCGGGTGAAGCCGGCGGCATGACAAAACCATCCTCTAGCTCCTTTATCCAAGCTTTGCGAGCCCAATTTGGTGGATCGTTTGAGATCGGCAGGAGGCTAGACTCAGGATGAACTTCCGGCGTGGATTGAGTGCTGGGTTTACGCCTTCCAAGGAGTTTTCTGAGAAATTCCATCGAAACTCTTCTTAAATTCCGCGCGTTTTCTCTGCGATTTCCAACACGTTTTTGCTGGGTTTGGACGTAATGATGCGGTCCAATTGGGCGGCGATCATGGCTTGGCGGGCCTTATCCAATTTCCGCCAAATCTCGAACGCACCCAGCAGGCGGGCTGCGATTTGTGGATTACGGCTGTCCATATCCAGAACTTGATCGGCAAAGAATTCGTACCCTGAGCCGTCAATTTTATGGAATAATTCGGCATTCCCTATGGCGAAACCACCGCCCAAGGCGCGGACCCGGTTCGGGTTGTTGCGTTCATATCTGGGTGTTTCTGCCAAACGGATAATAGAGTGAACGCCGCCTGCATGCGGTCGCATCGCTTGCACGGAAAACCACTTGTCGAGGACGAGCGGGTTCTTTTCCCACTTAGCGTAAAATTCTTCCATCGTCGTCTCAACCCGCTGTCCGCCAAGGCGGGTGAGGGTGATGAGAGCGGCCAATTCGTCCGTCATATTGGTCGCGTCTGATAACTGGTTTTGTGCAAGGTTTGCGGCCAGTGGATCGTGGCGGGCAGCGAGTAAGGCAAGACAGCGATTTCGCAAAGCGCGTCGTCCGGCAGAACGCGCATCCGGGCTGAACGAACCTGTGTCTGTCAGCGCGTGATAGGTCTCGATAAGGCGGTCGCGCAAATGATCCGCGACTGCACGTGACAACCATTTCCCGGCCTCTTGCACCGCAATGGGATCAATCTCGTCTAGGCTCTGCAGGACTTCCATATAGGCTGGAGGTGTGAGCGCCAAGGCTTTGAATGCATTGTCAAATTCCGGATTATCCAATGTACGTCCTAAGGCTTTGCAATATCCTTTTAGGGCTATGTCCGCCTGAGGTGGTGTTCCGCTTTCAATGGCTTTTGCCATGTCCGCCATGAGTTGCCGCGCAAGTGTTTGCCCCGCTTCCCAGCGGTTAAATGGGTTCGGGTCAGCCGCCATTAATCGCAATAAATCTTGAGTCGTGAAATCCGTTTCCAAAGTCACCGGAGCCGAGAAATCCTGTAAGACAGAGACGGAATGCGGGGTATCTATTTTCGGATAGGTTACACTCGTGCCGGAGCTTTGGAGAAGGCTGAGTTGCGGCTTGGATAACGGACCGTCATCCCCCACAATCTGCCAGCGGATCGGAATGGCAAGTGCCTGTTTTTGGGGCTGACCCGGAGTGGGTGCCGTGGATTGCATGAAATGAATCCGGCTCTCGCCGTTTGGTAAACTCTCACGCTGGACACGCAATTTCGGTGTTCCCGCCTGTTGGTACCAAATCATAAATTGCGCCAGGTCTTGGCCCGAGACTTCTCGGAAGCAGGCCAAGAATTGCTCCACTGTGGCAGCGGTGCCATCACATTTTTCAAAATAGAGGTCAGAGCCTTTTCGGAAAACTTCCGGCCCGACCAATGTCTTGAGCATGCGGATAAGCTCGGCACCCTTTTCATAAATCGTGGCCGTGTAGAAGTTATCGATCTTCATGTAGCTTTCCGGCCGCACGGGATGGGCCAGCGGTCCGGCATCTTCTGCGAATTGGCGCGCGCGGAGGGCGCGGACATCTTTGATGCGTTGAACGGCGGCCCCGCGTTGGTCCGCGGAAAATTCCTGATCGCGGAAAACCGTAAAGCCTTCTTTCAGGCAAAGCTGGAACCAATCACGGCATGTGACGCGATTTCCGGACCAGTTGTGGAAATATTCATGGGCGACAACGGATTCAATTCGTTCGAAATTCATATCTGTCGCGCTCTGCGCATCGGCGAGGAGGAGGGCGGAGTTGAAGATGTTCAGACCCTTATTTTCCATCGCACCGAAATTAAAATCGCGCACGGCGACGATCATGAAACGGTCGAGATCATATTCCCGGCCAAAGGCCTCT
>CAYZGF010000102.1:6356-8189 GCA_964477595.1 uncultured Algimonas sp. | reverse complement strand
TTAATCCGGTCAATCGCGCCTCGGTAAAACTGCCTTCTGCGGTCAGGCCCAGATCACGGGCTTGTCGAACAAAAGCAGGCGCACCGATGCGTTCCAGCGCGAGCGCCAGAAGCGCCGCTGATCGACGCTCGCCGAGTTGTAAGAGTTCCGGCAGATTCTTGGCTTCGCCTTCCGGTCCAATGCGGCGCGCTTCCGCCATCAGCACATCCGTTTGGTCACCCTGTGCGGAGGTTACAGCGACGACATTTTGTCCCTGCCGATAATGGCGGTAGATTTCTGACGCCGCCTGGGTGTAGTCCTCCAGCGAATTTAGGACAGAGTGACCGAAATTCAGGACGATGACAGGAACAGGCATGAGAGGCTCTTAAAACGTTTGAGGGAGCCAGCTAGGCCCGTGCCCGTCAGCTGTCAATCGGAGAGCCGCATGGAAAATGATTCTAAAGCAGACGATTTTGGCCCGCCGCCACAGCATGGCTCTATCTGGCCGCGCCTTTGGCGCGGTATGAAATTGCGCTGTCCGCGCTGTGGCGAGGGAAAACTTTTCCGTTCCTTCCTGAAACCGGTGGAACACTGTTCCGACTGTGGACAAAGCTGGGGCAATGTCCGTGCCGACCTCGCGCCCGCTTGGGCAGCCATGACAATTTCTGCGCATTTCACCGTTGCGATCTGGCATTTCGTTTTTTGGGGTATGGACCTCCCAAGCTGGCAGCTCATTCTTTATCTCTGTATCATCGCGACAGTCATTGCCTTGGCAGCCTTGCCGCCGATGAAAGGCCTGTTCATGGCGATTATCTGGGCCAAGGGGACAACGGACTCCTGACTTGACGAAAGCAAGGCCAGCCCGCATAGGCCGCACTTCATCAAGACCGATTGAGGGACAGGCCCTTTGATATCGGGGCAACCTCGCATTTTGTGGATGGTGCCAAATCCTGCAGCTTGCGCGCAAGCGGCGAAGATGAGGATATGAACAGCCAGCTGTTCCCTCCCTTCCCATTTGCGCCCGAAACGAAAAGGCGGACCATGGCAATCGGTCATGACATTCAAGCCCCTTTAGGCACGCATCAGCTCGATCACGGCTGCGAGCTGGTCGAAGACGCTGTGCGCGGGCGGGTCTATGGAAATCCCGACGGCCCGGTGATTGTTGTCATGGGTGGCATTTCCGCGACACGCTTTGTGTGTGACGGCGGTAAATTAGACAGGGGCTGGTGGTCACGTCTGGTCCGCGAAGGCGGCGCGGTTGATTTAAATAGGTTCAAAGTCATCGGTTATGACTTTGCGCCAAATGAAGGCGGTGTCGACTGTCCCGAAACCATCACCACGACAGATCAAGCGCGCCGATTGAAAGCGCTCCTCGATGCGCAAAGCATCACGAAAGTAGCGGCGATTATCGGCAGTTCCTATGGCGGGATGTGCGCCCTCGCCTTTGCACGGGATTACCCTGAGGCACTGGATCAGCTTTGTATCATTGGCGCAGCGCATCGGCCCTATCCGATTGGCGTTGGCTGGCGCGGGATTCAGCGACGCGTTGTGCGTTTGGGCTTAGAGGCGGGAACGCCAGAAGCCGGATTAAAACTCGCCCGTGAACTCGCCATGACGACCTATCGCACGCCTGAAGAATTTGCTGACAGATTCGATTTAGACGCGGTTGATAAGGACCCCATCCAATTTGATATTTGCAGCTATCTCGGCTCTCGCGGCGATGTCTTTGCCGAGAATATGGACCCACAGCGTTTTCTAGCGCTATCCGAATCCATCGACCTGCACCGGATTGAACCGGAGAGCATAAGCACGCCAACACTCCTCATGACCGCAATTTCAGACCAACTCGCCCCG
>CAYZGF010000102.1:4730-6256 GCA_964477595.1 uncultured Algimonas sp. | reverse complement strand
TATGTCGGCGGGATATTTGGCAGCTTACTTGCCATAACCTTGGCCCTAAAAAGCTGGCGTATTGATCGTGCCAATAAAAAGAAACTTGCGCGGCGAGAAAAGGCGAAACAGCCATGACCGATCCTAAAACAAAACTCGTCCAAGCTGGAATCGGCCATGACCCGGCGCATGGGTCGGTCCCGCCACCGCTTTATCTTTCCTCGACATATCTTTGGCCGAGCCCGTCAGACAAAGGCGAGTATGATTATGGACGGAGTAATAATCCTAACCGGGATATTTTAGCAGACGCCCTGACCGAGCTCGACGGCGGTGCAGGAGCCGTGGTCACCTCTTCCGGGATGTCGGCCATCGACCTTGTTCTGAACCTCATTAAAGCAGATGATCTCGTGCTCGCCCCGCATGACTGTTACGGCGGAACACACCGCCTGCTGACCCATCGTGCGGCGCAAGGGCGTATACGGGTGGAATTTGTAGACCAAACGGATGACGCCGCTTTGAAATCTGCACTGTCCAAAGAACCCGCCCTTGTCATGATTGAAACGCCGTCAAATCCACTGATGCGCGTCGTCGATGTCAAAGCGATTTGCACTGCGGCGAAAGCGGCTGGCGCGGTGACGGTTGTCGATAATACGTTCCTGACGCCATTACGTCTAAAGCCGCTAGAGCTCGGCGCGGATATCGCGCTCCAATCGACCACGAAATATATAAATGGGCACAGCGATATTATTGGCGGCTGTGTTGTGGCAAAATCTGCCAATCATGTTGAACAGCTGGCCTGGTGGGCCAATGCGGCAGGTGTGACGGCCAGCGCCTTTGATTGTCACCAGACTTTGCGAGGCTTACGAACGCTCGCCCTGCGCTTGGACACGGCAGAATCCAATGCGCTCACCATTGCCAAGCTCTTAGAGAGCCACGACCAAGTCGAGACGGTCAATTATCCGGGCCTGCGATCTGATCCGGGACATGAATTGGTCCACGCGCAACAATCGGGACCGGGCGCCATGCTGTCATTTGAGATCAAGGGCGGCCTCCAAGCCGCAACTGCATTTTGTCAGTCCCTAAACATCTTCAAACTCGCAGCCAGCCTCGGCGGGGTTGAAAGCCTGATCTGCCTGCCGGAGACCATGACCCATAGGGGTATGGAGGAATCCGCCCGCCGCGCAGCTGGCATTAGCGATGCTTTGCTACGATTATCCGTCGGAATCGAAAGCGAAAGTGACCTTTTAGCGGATTTGGAGATAGGATTTTCTTCAATTTCTTAATATTCTAGACTTTCTTGCCAGATAACGGCAGACTTTTCGTCTACTCGCGCAAATTTTTCGCTTGAGGGCGTCGCCTTGACTCGCTAACGGATGGGCAGCAAAGGAATATCATGCATCCGCAACAGAAAAATGAAGTGAAAGTAAAGGTCGCGGCCCGTCAGCAAGCCGTGCCTTATCCGCCTGCCCTTATCGGTGGCGTGCTTCTCCTCGTGATTCTATCAGTCGTCGTCCTTATTGGGCGGCCAGCGGGTTTTATGTAAGGAA
>CAYZGF010000102.1:0-4630 GCA_964477595.1 uncultured Algimonas sp. | reverse complement strand
GGGAAATGAGTATGTCAAAGCGCAGTGATGCCATTGTCAAAGGACGCGACCGCGCCGCCGCGCGCGCCATGTTGCGTGCGACGGGCATGGATGATGAGAACTTCGAAGGCCCCATGATCGCCGTGTTCAACACATGGACCAATATGGGCCCATGTAACATGGATTTGGATAAGCTGGCCGTGCCGGTTCGCGCGGGCATTCGCGCAGCGGGCGGCACACCTATCGACTTTAACTCCATCGCCGTTTCAGACGGCATTACGATGGGCAGTGAAGGCATGCGCGCCTCGCTCATGTCGCGGGAAGTGATTTGTGACTCCATTGAACTCGCTGTGAAAGGTCACAGCTTGGACGGTGTTATCATTCTGGTGGCCTGTGACAAAACAATCCCGGCGGCGGGCATGGCCCTCGCGCGGATGAACATTCCGGGCGTCGTCCTTTACGGTGGGTCTATCATGCCCGGCAATCACAAAGGCAAAGACCTGTCTGTACAAGATGTGTTTGAAGCCGTTGGGGCCTGCGCGGCCGGCATCATTGACGACGCCGAATTAAAAGAGATTGAAAAAGCCGCCTGCCCCGGAGCCGGTGCTTGTGGCGGACAGTTCACGGCCAATTCCATGGCCATGGCGATGACATTTCTCGGCCTGTCCCCGATGGGCGCGAATGATGTCCCCGCGATCAGTGACGATAAAAATGCCAGCGCTTACCGCGCCGGACAAATCGTTGTGGATTGCGTGCGCGAGAATCGTCTGCCACGCGAGATGATTACCAAACAATCCCTGATGAACGCCGCGATTGCGCTCTCGGCGACGGCGGCCTCCACCAATGCGATATTGCACTTACTCGCCATAGCTTCGGAAGCCGAAGTTGAAGGCTTCGAGATAGATGCGTTCGACACGATTAGCCGCTCAACGCCCGTCATTGGCGATTTAAAACCCGGCGGGAAATATATGGCGTTTGACCTATATGCGGCGGGAGGATCCGGTTTGATCGGACAACGCCTCGTCGCAGACGGACGGATCGAAGACCAAAAGACGGTCACGGGTCGCAGCCTGTTCGAAGAAATCGCGGATGCGACTGAGGCCGACGGCCAAGATGTCGTCCGCCAGTTTGCAGACCCTGTGAAATCGCGCGGTGGGTATGGCATTCTTTACGGCGACCTCGCGCCGGAAGGCTGCGTCGTGAAACTTGCGGGACATGGCGCGCTCTTCTTTGAAGGCACAGCCCGCGTCTTTGAGAGCGAGGAAGCCTGTTTTGAAGTCGTCCAAAATAACGGTATTAAAAAAGGCGACGTCGTCATCATCCGAAATGAAGGTCCTGCAGGCGGACCCGGCATGCGCGAGATGCTGGGCGTGACAGCGGCCCTCGTCGGACAAGACCTCGCAGATCATGTCGCCCTGATAACGGACGGACGATTCTCTGGTGCAAGCTATGGCTTTGTCATCGGACACGTCGCCCCCGAAGCCGCCCATGGCGGACCGATTGCGCATGTCCGCGACGGCGACAAAATCACCATCGATGTCGAGGCGCAAACAATCAATGTCGACGCCGATCTTGCTGCGCGTTCTAAGAATTGGACGCCGCCAAAGCCGCGCTATCCCAATGGCGCTTATGCTAAATTCGCAAAACTCGTCGGCTCTGCCTCCAAGGGCGCCGTTACCTCATTCCCATTTGACTCTTAAGGAAAACCCCATGTCATCTCTCGATATTTATTATGACAAAGACTGCGATGTCTCGATCATCAAGGGCAAGAAAGTTGCCGTTCTGGGCTATGGCTCGCAAGGTCGTGCGCATGCGCTGAACCTGAAAGATAGCGGCGTTGACGTTGTTGTCGGTTTGCGCCCGGACAGCTCGACCAATAAGAAAGTTATTGCGGACGGTTTGCCGGCCAAAGCCACAGCCGACGCGGTTAAGGGCGCAGATGTCGTCATGGTTCTGACGCCGGATGAGCTGCAAGCGAAAATTTACCGCGAAGATATTGAACCCAATATCAAAGAAGGCGCTGCGCTGGCCTTTGGTCACGGCTTTGCCATTCATTACGGTCAAGTCGCGCCGCGCCGTGATCTGGACGTGATCATGGTCGCGCCAAAAGCGCCGGGTCACACGGTTCGTAATGAGTTTACAAATGGCCGCGGTATTCCTGACCTCATCGCCGTAGCACAAGACGCGAATGGCGGTCACGCGCTGGAACTCGCAAAATCCTATGCGTCTGCCATTGGCGGCGGACGGACGGCGATCATCCACACCACATTTAAAGACGAGACAGAAACAGACCTCTTTGGAGAACAAGCGGTTCTCTGCGGCGGCGTCGTTGAGTTGATTAAAATGGGTTTTGAGACGCTGACCGAAGCCGGATATCCGCCGGAGCTCGCCTATTTCGAATGTCTGCACGAAACCAAGCTGATCGTCGATCTGATCTATGAAGGCGGCATCGCCAACATGAACTACTCCATCTCCAACAATGCGGAATATGGTGAATATGTTACCGGCGAAGCCGTCGTAAATGACAGTTCCCGCGAAGCCATGAGGACAGCGCTGAAGAACATTCAAAATGGCGATTACGCTAAAAGCTTCATCCAAGAAGGTGCGTTGGGATATCCGAGCATGACAGCCCGTCGCCGCAATATGGAGGCTCATCAGATCGAACAAATTGGCGGCAAACTGCGCGACATGATGCCATGGATCGCAGCGAATAAAATTGTCGATAAGGATAAGAATTAGCGTATTTTTCCCGAAGGGAAATTTACGCAACCTGCGCGTTGTTTGGCCTGCCAAACAACATAAGCAGGCCATTTAATTGGACCTATTATGACCACAGCGACGCAATTTAATAAACAGCAGACGGAAATCTTGGCCGATCGTGCGCCGAAATCCGGCTCGCAACTCTTGCTGCAATCCATTGCGGCGCAGGGCGTGGATTTGATCTTTGGTTATCCCGGCGGGGCGATCATGCCGGTTTATGACGAGTTGCCGAATTATCCGCAGCTGCGTCATATCCTGTGTCGTCATGAACAAGGCTGCGGTATGGCCGCCATTGGCTATGCGCGCGCGACGGGCAAAGTCGGCACCGCTTTCGCGACCTCCGGGCCGGGCGCAACGAACCTCGTGACCGCGATTGCGGATGCTTATTTGGACTCGGTTCCTGTTGTTTTCGTCACAGGTCAGGTGCCGACAAACTTGATGGGCACGGACGCCTTTCAAGAAGTCGATATTATCGGCATCACCATGCCGATTGTGAAACATAGCTATATCGTGCGTGACCCGGCGGACCTGCCCGGCATGATTGCCGAAGCCTATTTCATCGCAGCCGAAGGCCGTCCGGGTCCGGTTCTGATTGATATTCCAAAAGACGTCCAAAACGCCTTGACCACGCAGCGTCACAAATGGCGGCCCTATCCCAAGCAGAAACCCGAAATGGGACAGTCAGACGATATTGCAAAGGCCGAACAGCTGATGCGCGAAGCCAAAAAGCCGCTCTTTTATATTGGCGGCGGCGTGGCCCAAGGCGACGGCGTGGCAGAATTGCGCGAACTGGTCGAGCGCACGCAAATTCCCGGGGTCTGCACCTTGAAGGGTCTGGGCGCTCTGCCCTCAGATCATCCAAATTATCTGGGTATGCTCGGCATGCATGGTTTGAAAGCAGCGAATTTTGCTGTGCAAGAATGTGACCTGCTGATCGTTGTGGGCGCACGGTTCGATGACCGCGCAACGGGTAAGCTCGATACTTTCGCGCCCAACGCCAAAGTCATCCATATGGATATTGATATTGCGGAGATAAATAAACTCCGCCGCGTGGATGTCGGCCTTGACGGAAGCTTGAAGAAAAACCTCGCCGCGCTCGATCCGTTTGACGGCGGGGTCGCCCCCAACATCAGTGAGTGGACGACCCTGTGTTATGATCGCCGCACGGAACATGAATGGGATTATGCCGGTGCGCAGGCCAAGGCCTCGCCCGGTGTTTATGCGCCAAAACTGCTACATGATCTCTCCCGCCGCGCGCCTGACAGTGCCATTTTTACCTGTGATGTCGGCCAGCATCAAATGTGGGTCGCGCAGCATTGTTATTTTGATGAGCCGAAAGATCACATCACATCGGGCGGCCTTGGTACAATGGGCTTTGGCTTGCCAGCTGGCCTCGGCGCGAAGCTGGGCGCACCCGAACGCACCGTCATTACAGTCTCCGGTGACGGGTCGATCATGATGAATATTCAAGAGCTTGCCACGCTGTATCGTTACGGCATTCCGCTAAAAATCGTGCTGCTGGATAATTCCGTCCTCGGCATGGTGCGCCAATGGCAGGAAGTTTTCTTTGAGAAGAACTATTCAGAGGTCAATCTGGATGACAATCCTGATTTCGTCAAAGTCGCCGAGTCCATGCGGATCGAAGCGTTCCGTATCACACAAGGCGATGAAGTGGACGCGGGTATTGACCGCCTCCTTAAGGCAAAGGGTCCGATCTTAATGCATGTCAAAATCGACTCTGCCGAGAATGTCTGGCCGCTCGTCCCACCTGGACGCTCAAACGCGGACATGATGGAGCGGTAGGGTGAGCCTTGACGCAAAAATAATTGCCTCAAGTATCGGCATAGTATTTTTTGCCGCGTGGGCCATATTCTGGTTTTTTGCGTATGGT
>CAYZGF010000101.1:0-8198 GCA_964477595.1 uncultured Algimonas sp. | reverse complement strand
TACTGGTGTGACAGACGGGCCGCTTCTTCAAAAACCACTGACGCAGAGTTTGCGGCACTGATTGACACCCAGTGCTGCGGTCTTTTGTAAAACATAACTAAATCATTTCTTCTGGTATTTCCATCAGAAGACCAACTCTGCGGGCATGTCCTGCTTTTAGACTTACTTCGGCAGTCGCTCATGTTGAAACCATAGTTTCAACGGGGGCTGCAAACGAACCCGCTTGGCTAATCCTCAAACGCCAAAACATAGCTCTCGTCCAGCCGCCCTGTTTCTTCAAATAGCTGCGTCAATGTCCCGAATGTTGTCGTCAAAACTTTCTCGCCGTGATCGTCCAATATCAGGCGCTCATCAATCATCGGGCCAAAATGACGGCGTATCTTTGAAACTTTAAGCTCCGTGGGTGCTATGGTCTCCGCCAGCTTATCCCGTAATGCAGATCGATCCGTCGTGTCCCATATCGCCGCGGCGATGGCGTAAAGCATCAGCTCGTTACAATTCTGCCAACGCAGATCGAGCGGGTTGGAAATCAGGGAATAATCGGGTTGATGCACGGCCGCATATTTCGGACTTTCGAGGAAATCGTAAAGCAAGTCTTGTGTAGCAACATCGGGAATGAGGATGCCGGAATCGCGTTCCTGCAAAAGCCGTAAAAAATCGGCTGATGTGTCTGTGACGAGCGAGGAACGGAGGCGATTTTCCTCTCCGTGATAGAGATTATAGACGTCATATCCGCCTTCCGCGTTGCGGCGGAAAAATGCACTATGGGTGAACATCACACCTTCGGGCAATTTGTCTCGTGTCTGTCCCGCGCGCGAAATGATGGCGAGTTTGACGTCTTTGCGGTTCAGCTCGTCTTGGATTTGTTGGCCGTAATTCTCCAAGACATCCTGTGGGAAGAGGGCGTCGCCGCTATCGGTTGAGGCGACATATCCGGCATAAACTGTGCGAATGTGCCAGCCATATCCAAACACGGCGATGAGCAGGAGAATAATCCCGCCCGTGAGGAGTTTCGCCGTCAGACTCAAGACCGATGCCTCATAAATCGAAATGCCCGACGACCGGAACATGATCAGAGGGCTTCACACCTTCACGTGTCATTTTATGGATATTGATTTCCTCCGCACGGTCAATCGCTTGCGGTGAACAGAGGAGGTGGTCAATCCGAATGCCGAGATTATTCTGCCAGGCCCCACCTTGATAATCCCAGAATGTGTACTGCCCGTCACGCCCGTCAAATTGGTCAAACATATCGTAAAGTCCGATATGTTTCAGGGCGTGAAAGGCGTCCAAAGTCTCTTGCCGGAAAAGCGCATCACCCCACCAGCCTTTCGGATCATGCGTATCGCCGGGACGTGGAATTACATTGTAATCGCCTGCGAGGACGAGCGGTTCTTCATGCTTCAAAAGTTCAATCGCATGGGCGCGCAGACGGTTCATCCAGTCGAGCTTATAGGTGTATTTCGGGCTCTCCATTGGATCATCCAAAACGGGATTGCCATTGGGCAGATAGATGGACGCGACCCGCACAGCGCCTTTGTCAGTTGACGCGACGGCTTCGATATAGCGGGCTTGTTCGTCACTCTCATCGCCCGGCAAGCCGCGGCGAATATCTTCGAGTGGAAATTTGGAGAGTAGGGCGACGCCGTTATAGCTCTTCTGGCCATGCGTCTCGACGTGATATCCCAGGGCTTCAATCTCAAGCCGGGGGAAGCCGTCATCTACGGTTTTGATTTCCTGCAAGCAGGCAATATCGGGTTTCTCGGCTTCCAACCAAGCCGTGACAGCGTGGAGGCGGGCCTTGATTGAGTTCACATTCCAAGTTGCGATTTTCATGAATTTGCCAATGCTTGTATAACTTTCAATACGACGAAGACGCCGATTAACCAGAACCAGACCTTCCCGTTTCCACCCGAATTATTTTTAGGAATCGGTACCGGATCCGCCGCCCGTTTACGCACAGACATCCGACGTTCCAACCAATCGATTTGCAATCCGCGCATATATCCAAACTTGCTGACCTGATCCCAACTCATCGTTTTGAAAAGGGAGGCGGTAATGGATGGCGAGAATTTCTGCGGCATTCTCTCAGGCCTATCATGATCTGGATGGTTTTCGAAATATCCGTGGAACCGTAATATCCGATCCAGCAAGGACTGTTCAAAATCGACATAGTCATCAATATCGAGCTGGCGCGCTTTACGGAATAGGATGTTCCATTGCTCGCGATCATTATAAAATTTTGGATCGCTTAAAAGCCTGTCCAAATCATCCAGCAGAGGCGGAGCGTCCACAAATTGCTGCAAAGTGACAGGCGCATCCAAATTGGGCGTCGGCCCGATGGAATAGCTCGTGTCACTGACGGGCTCCTCTTCGGGAAGCATATCGCCATAGGTGAGGCCGGGCTCCGGCGCGGGTTGAGGGGCGGGCTCTTCCGGTGAATAGGATGTTTGAACGGTAACAGTTTGTTGGGCTTCCCATGCAGCATCTTCCGCCTGCCGCGCCAAAATATTTAAGGCCAGATCATGTGCATCGCGTAGGCGCATAAACCCTTCAGGATCATCCTCCGGGCGGGTGACTTTCAGCATTTTGGAATAGGCCCGTTTGACAGCTTTGCGGTCCACAGGCGGTTCATCCAGCCCCAGCACTTCGAAATATTTCAGATGGGTGGTCACCGGCTAGAACACATCCATACGGTCAAGATCGTCCAGAAATTCGGTCACAGATTCGCGGTTCAATTTAATATCCGTGTCGTTTTGCTTGCTGAGCGTGTGCTCGAACTGGACGAGATGATTTTCAATCGCTGCGCGGATATCACCAAGATGATTTTCATAGGCTGCTTTCAGGCGATTAATCACGGCTGCATTTTCTGACACATCACGCGGATGAATTTTGAGTTTCTCCAACTCCTTAAGGCGTTTCTGAATTTCCGCCTGTGACAAGCTACCGGGATTTCCTTCTAGGATAAGCTGCTTGGTCTCACCCGTGGCTACAACAGTCACGAGGACTTCCAACACGCCTGATACATCATAGGTGAAACGGACTTGGAAATCCTGCGTTTTGCCTTTTTCCTTCGGCACTTTCAGCGAGATTTCACCCAGCGGGACATTGTCCTCAACACGCGGGCTTTCCCCTTGGAAAATCCGTAACGTCACTTCGGTTTGTCCCGGGTGAAGGGTTGAGTAGGGCTCGACGCGCGAAGCCGGGATGACCGTATTGCGTTCAATAATGGGTTGGAAATATCCACCTTCCCATTGGTTCGGCCCGAGCTGTTTCGCGATTTCCGTACCGAGCGTGAAGGGACAGACATCCGTCATGACGATATCTTCCAGCGCTTCGTGACGGTCCAGCAAACCGGATTGGACGCCGGTTCCCAAAGCAATAACCTCATCCGGGTCGAGGCTGTGTTCAGGGAATTTCTTCAGCAGCTTCGTCACCATGGACCGGATGACAGGCATGCGTGTCGCCCCGCCGACGAGGATAATTCGCTCAATATCGGCACTACGCAATCCTGCATCAGAAATCGCGCGCTGCAATGGCATGCGCATGCGGGATTGGAGCTTCTGCGTCAGTTCTTCAAATTTGGTTCGGCTGATTGTCAGCGCCTCTTCAGATTTGCCTTTGATATATTTGACCGTGACCTCGGGTTTATCCGTCAGGGCGAGTTTAGCTTTATTGGCGAGGTCCCGCAGGCGGCCCAAATCATTCGGCTTCATCTTCTCGCGGGATGTGCCGAGCTGTTCAATGAAGTGATCTTCAACGGCTGTGGTGAAATCCTCTCCGCCCAGAAAGGCATCTCCCGCGCTGGAGCGCACTTCCATGACACCGTCAAATATCTCCAGAATAGAGACGTCAAATGTACCGCCACCCAGATCAATCACGAGAAAAGTATTCTCATCCTCCTTGCTCGATAGACCATAGGCGAGGGCGGCTGCTGTGGGTTCATTGATAAGGCGTTCAACCTTCAGCCCCGCCATTTTCCCGGCCGCATAGGTCGCCTTACGCTGGATGTCGTTGAAATAGGCCGGGACGGATATAATGGCGCGGTCCACTGTTTGTCCCAGATGTGATTCGGCATCGGCTTTCAGAGCTCGCAGCACGAGCGCGGATAGGTCCTCTGCTTTATACTGTTTTTTGCCAAGTGTGTGCGTCTTAGCGGTCCCCATCGCCCGCTTAAATCGCGCGACGGTTTTATCCGGATGGGTGATGAGGCGGTGCTTGGCGGCCTCCCCAACCAGGACATCCCCATTATCGGATATGCCCACAACTGACGGCGTCAGATAGGTGCCGGAACTATTGCGGATCAATTCAGGCCCATCATCTGTAAAGACTGAAATGAGCGAATTAGTTGTGCCGAGATCAATTCCGACAAGCGCCATATGTGCTACCTTAAAAGGACGGTTTACTTATGCCTTTTCGTCCTGTCTGGTCCCGTTCAAGTCAAGAGGTCACGCTGAAATTGTCTTATCTATTGTGGGGAAGATGGGGTGTTTAAAGTTGCGATCTGATTGTTTTACCCCTGCGTCTCTCTCTTGTAACGGCTTTGCCTTATGGTCGCTCATCGACTAACACGATTGCAATAGCGATTTCGCGCACCATATTTGCTCTGGATAAGGGCACGTTTTTGGAGACCCATTCAATGCGACTTAAGACTTCGACCCGCAATTTTTTACTTGCCACCACGGCTGCAGCTATTTTGGCTGGCTGCGAAGGGAATAGTACACCCGTTGACGAAACAACTGAGACCACTGAGGTCAGTGAACAAGCTGAGACGGCAATGACTGAGAACACAATATTACAGGAATGGACAGGTCCCTATGATGGTGTGCCGCCTTGGGATGAAATCAAGGTTTCAGATTTCCCGGAAGCCTTTCAAATAACAATGGATAAGGTGAAGGCGGAAGTGAACGCGGTTCGTGATAATCCGGCACCTGCGACATTTGAAAATTTCACCGAACCCATGGAACTTGCCGGAAATGATGCGAATGAATTATTCTCTATTTGGGGCGTGCATTCGAGCAATCTATCCAATGCAGAAGTTCGGAAAATTCAGGGCGAGTGGTTGCCGAAAGTCTCCGCTTTCTTCAATGAACTGACACTTGATCCGATCCTGCTGGAAAAAACAAAGACCGTCTATGATAACCGCAAATCTGCGGGGCTGGATGCGCAGCAATTGCGTCTGGTAGAGCGGAGTTACGAGTCATTGGTCCGGAATGGCGCTTTGCTGAAAGGCGAAGATAAAGAAAAACTGATCGCGCTGAATACGGATCTGTCGAAACAGTTTAACGAATTTTCGAACAAAGTCCTCGCTGATGAGGAAACTTATATTTTCCTCACAGACGAAGCGGAACTCGCCGGATTGCCGGATAGTTTTATCGCGTCGATTAAAGCGGCCGCAGAAGGCCAAGGCAAAGATGGTTGGGCGCTAAAAAATACGCGCTCCGTCATGCAGCCCTTCCTGCAAAACTCGACCCGTCGTGATTTGCGCGAGAAAGTCTATAACGCCTATATTAACCGCGGTGATAATGGCGATGCGAATGATACGAATGCGACAATTGCCGAAATTCTGAAAATTCGGGCAGAACGTGCTGAGTTGCTAGGTTTCGAAACACATGCGCATTACCGTATGGCAGACACCATGGCTCAAGAGCCGGAAGTTGCGATGGATTTGATGATGCAAGTCTGGCCTGCAGCCGTCGCACGGGTGAAGGAAGAAGTCGCGGACATGCAGGCGGTCGCAGACGCAGAGGACGCGGGCATCATAATTGCGCCTTGGGATTACCGCTTCTACGCAGAGAAAGTTCGCAAGGCGAAATATGATCTCGATGCTGCAGAGATTAAACCCTATTTTGAGTTGGATAATATGGTGGATGCCATGTTTGACGCCGCAGGCAAATTATACGGCATGAGCTTCACGGACAATACAGGCAGCGTACCTGTCTTTGACCCCGAGGTGCGCACATTTGAGGTCAAGCGTGGCGATAAGCTGATTGGGCTCTTCTATCTCGATAACTTTGCGCGCGAAGGCAAACGTTCCGGCGCTTGGATGACGACCTATCGCAGTCAGTATGAACTCGGCGGCGAAAACCGGTATGTATTAGCGTCGAATAATAATAACTTCGTCAAAGGCGGGGAGGGCGAACCGACACTCATCAGTTTGGATGATGCAACGACGCTGTTCCATGAGTTCGGTCACGCTCTGCATTATCTGAATTATGACATCAAATATCCGGGACTTGGTGGCACACCGCGTGATTTTGTCGAATATCCCAGTCAGGTGAATGAGAACTGGCTCCTAACCCGCTATGTGTTGGACAACTATGCGATACACGCGGAAACCGGAGAGCCGATGCCGCAGGAGCTGGTCGACAAGATCAACAAGTCGAAAACATTCAATGAGGGTTTTGCAACTGTCGAATATTTGTCCAGCGCCATTGTGGATATGAAACTGCACAACCGTGCGGAACCAATAGCTGATCCCGATAAATTTGAGCGTGAGACTCTAGAGGAAATCGGCATGCCGAAAGAGATCGTGATGCGTCATCGTCTGCCGCAGTTTAATCACTTGTTCTCCTCAGATGCTTATTCTGCAGGCTATTACAGCTATCTCTGGTCGGAAACGATGGATGCGGACACGTGGGCCGCGTTTGAGGAGGCGGGCAGCCCATGGGATGCGGAAACAGCAGAACGTTTCCGTTCTATCATCATGGCAACGGCAAATGAAACAGACCGGAAAGCAGCTTATCGTGAATTCCGTGGCCGCGATCCTGAGGTAAAATACATCCTACAAAAACGTGGTTTCCCCGTTCCGGAATAGTCCGGGTATATGATTTACTGTCAGCTATTTGACATTATCACATCAATATTAAAGGCGGTCTGCGGGCCGCCTTTTCCTTTTGATACCCCTCTAGAAGGGGAAAATATCCTGCATAATCAGTATATTATTGTTTTTCGATAATAAATGTATTGACGAAAGCCAAAATGTTGTAGATATACAACATCATGATTTATAACCGCATCAAAACATTGCGAACAGAGAAAGGATTGTCTCGGAAAGATCTGGCAGAGGCTGTCGGGGTCAATTTTCAGACAATCGGATATCTGGAACGCGGCGATTACAACGCCTCTCTGGAGCTGGCATTCAAGCTGGCTGAGTATTTCAATGTTCCCATCGATGTGGCGTTTTCACCCCGGCCATTCAAAACAATGGCAGAGGAATTAGCGGCTTTACGTGCAGCCGAATAACAGCACGCAAATGAGAGGAGAGTATTATGAATGTTATTGAAAGAGCGAATGAGTTGGTCGGTCAAATCGCAGGATTTGCGACAATGTCTCTGACGGAAATTCTCGGCACCGCTTTTATGCGAGTCGTTATGTTTTTCGTCGATCTTATGCTGGGGCTTTAAGCTCGGTGTGAGGAGACGAATTTGCTCCGAGTGTCATTGGAGCGGGATTTAAAGCGAAAGTTGCAGGTGCCACTGCAACTAAAAGAGTAAGGGTTGAAACCAATGCTGAACTGGTACGCAAATACATTTCGAATTACCGAAAAAAGTATTACGAAAGCCGCACTACGCCGGACCAAGGTTTTGACGTGGCTCGCGCTTCTGATCGTGCCACTAGAGATCTTTATCGGCGACTGGTTTGATGAACTGACGAACGGGTTGCTGATCACCGGAGTTGTGATCCTAATTCTCGTTTCGCTTATTGCACTTATCGGTTTGTTACTTAGCCCGCTCGTGCACCGCTTCTGGGCGCGGGACAAATATCTTGATGAATGGGAAATTGAGGTAAAACGCAAAGGGATGTCCGCGGGGTATAAAGTCTTGTTCGGCGCGCTTGTGATCGGATTGATCTATTCAGCTGCTGTTACGGATTATAGCGAAACTTCGGAACAAGCTATCAGTGCGCTTAGGTTAGACTCGCTGGGTTTTGCCTTGCTTATTTTAGCATTCGGGGTTCAGACGCTTACGCAATTGCGGCTCATTCGCCCAATTGATGACGAAGACCTTGAGAGAGGCACGCCATTGGGTAGCCCGGTTTGGGCGCGTATAGCAGTCGTTTTCGCGATCCTCATGCTCTTCATGGGGCCGCCTATCTTGCAGGGATTTAAAGACGCGCACGAAGTCCAATCCGCACTCGAAGAAGGTGCCTGATATGTTAAATGCTATCGCGAAAATATTTGAGTTCAATGAAGCGAG
>CAYZGF010000100.1:0-8388 GCA_964477595.1 uncultured Algimonas sp. | reverse complement strand
AATGTGAATGGCAGGTCAGATGTTGTAACCGGAGATATCGCGCGAAGGTTTGTATTTAATCTGTAAGCGTTCCCGACAGGCGTCAGGGAGACCGGACCGGACACGCGTGCCGCCCGACCATATGGGCTGACAACAGAGGCAATATCCAATTCCGCTTGTCCCGAAATAACGTCCCCGCGCTGTAACTCACCTTTGGCTGATCCTGCACCCAAGCTATAGCCATCCGGCAAAGGCAGAATGGCGCCCAAGCGATCGGACCGGATATCAAAATTAGCAGAGCTTGGAAGGCCACCTGCTTCAGGTAACGCTCCGGTAAGTGATGCATTTAGATTGGGAGAAGTCGCCGTCGCTTCAAACCTTTGCGGCGTGACGGATCTATTCAACATCGCCTTTACAGCCACCGCGTCGCCCAAAGCTTGTCGGGATGGATCAAACATCGTCCAATCGGTGGTGTTCACATCCGCCTGTAGGGTCGCGGCCTCTGGCGACCAATCGACATTGGCGTCAATAGACGGAGTCTCACCAAACCGAATGATCGCAGTCCCCGACCCTGTCTCTATTGTACCTAGAATTTCACCCTCACCTGAGACCGCTTTTCCGTCAGGAGCTCTCAGCAATTGTGCGACGGTTCCCCCGGGCTGACCATCGATTTCAAATTTACCGGACATGTCGCCATTGGACGCCCGGAAAAAATCGAGGGAGAGGGCGTCCCCTTCAGCATCCATACGAACCGCATTGAGGACGGCGTTGATCGTCCGGTCTTTCAACAAGGCACCGCTCGCATCAATCTGCAAGACGGCAGCCTGGCCCATGACCGCTTCGTCCAAATTCAAGGCCGATATATCAGCATCATCAAGTTGCGCCATGAAGGGTTTGCCCGGCTCTGTCTTTTCCAAAACGGGTCGTCGTAGAATATCTAACTTCGAAATATCTAAATCTTCAATCACAAGATGACGCTTGCGCAGTGGCCAAGGTGACCAGTCAAAATCAATTTCGGATGCCGTCAACCAGAGCCCGTCACGGTCATAGACCCGCAAGGTCTCAATGGAGAGTGCGTCCAGCGGATCCCCTGACAGAGACTCTATTTCAACACGTTGAATCGGACCCAATTGACGGCTTTCAATTTGGCGCTCGACAAAGGCCAATCCACCCTCTGTTATCACCCACCAACGCAGACCAAATATGAGCAGGACAAATATGAGGGCGAGACAACAGACACTTATAAAAGCTCTCTTAATCCAATTTGGTTTGCGCTGTGTGTTTGTACCGGACATTTAAAAGGCCTGCCCGATAGAGATATAGACTTGGAAATCCGCATCCCCGGATCGCGGGTTTAAAGGAATAGCGATATCGGCCCGCAAAGGCGCAAAATTTGTGTAATACCGGACTCCAACGCCGGCACCGAACCGCACATCATCCAGCCCGGATGCCTGCGCCCGCGAGACTGTTCCCGCATCAACAAAACCCACATAGCCTATCGGACCATCGCCTTTATAACGAACTTCTGCGCTGCCTTCGATTAATGTGCGGCCACCAATCCGTTCAATATCGGTTTCCGTTTCGCCCGCATCATTGACCGAGGTCGTGACAATGCGGGGGGAAATGGATTGATATTCATAGCCCCGAACAGACCCGCCCCCGCCCGCATAAAATCTGCGGTTCCGCGGCACCGTGCTGAAATCATCCGAAATGATCGTCCCCGTCCCTAATCGTCCCGCCACAACAAATTTATTAGAGATCTGTTTATAGGTGGCGCCGGACAGAGTTAGGGTCGTGAAAGTGCCATCCTCATCGCCAAAGTTATAGGTTGGAACAACCGCCCCTTCGACGTGAAATCCTTTTACCGGATTGAGGATGTTATCACGCGTATCATAGACGGCACGCCCAAGGCCTTCGACGAGATAAGCTGTCGTCTCAACACCGTCCTGATCAAAGCGCGACGCCTCTAACCCCAAACCCAAACCAATTCGAAATTTGCGGGAAAATTTTTGGGTGACCAGCGCATTGGTGAGGACACGTTCACCCTCAAAAGCTTCCGTATCCAAGCGCGCGACATCGGCTGTGAGATCCAATTCGCGATCTTCACGCCAAGCATAGGGAATATTATAGGCAATGCCTGCACCGATTTCATTCGTTTTGACCCGCGCATTTAACTGCAGCGTTTGTGCAAAACCTATGAAGTTGCGACGCTCATAGGTCACATCAACACCGGAGCCGTCAGAGGTTGAATAGCCGACTTCGCCTGAAATCGTATTTATCGGCCCCTGTTCAACATTGAGAATAACGTCGCGCGTGACTGTGCCGTCAGCATTTTCAATACGTTCATCCGCTAAGACCGCTGTCGAACTTTCAAAAACCCCCGTGCCAGACACCCGCGCGGCCAAACGGTTTATCTTTTTTGCGCTATATAATTGGCCCACTTCAAATGGAGCGACCATTTTGGGGAAGCCTTTCGTCAGATAGGCAGACCCGGTTTGACGCACCTCACCAAAACGGGTGCGACGTCCCGTTTGAATATTATAAGTGATATTCATCCGCTTGGTCGCATGGTCCACGACAGCCTTTCGCGGTAAAGCCTTGGCATCCGGATAGCCTTGCGCTTGTAATTTATTCACGAGCCTTAATTCTGTCGCGACGACACGTGCGGCTTCAGCAGCTTGACCCGAATCCAATTTTAACTCGTCCACAATCGAAAGAGCTTCAACGGGCGGACCGTCTTTGAAGTCGATTTCAAGATCACCATAAGTAAAGCGCTCACCCGTCTTAATATACAGGACTGCCTGTGGCGGACGTCTGACAGAATCTTCAATCTCCTGATTGACTTCGCGCGCTTCAGCTTTGCTTTCTATCACTTCGGCGCGGATATCAGCGTTATAATAACCGAGGCTTCGCATCACAGATCGCGCGGACTTCGCCGCCGCCTCCACACGTCGCCGGGCCTGTGCCAAACTGCGGGCGGGCGCATCGACATCGCCGAGGACAGAGCGTAAGATCTCTTGTTCAGTCTCGCTCATATCTGTTTCAATTACCACAATCGGCTCTGCCGCATGGGTCAGCGCAGCAGGCAGGCTCAACATCAGGCCCGCCAATAGAGAATGGCGCAAGGATAGTCGCATGGGTTTAAATTTGTCTCCGTCCGAATAGTCTCAACGGTTCTATCCGTTTAGAGTTCCCGCCTATAGACCTAACGTCAGAGCTGACATAGTCTAAGTAAGAAGATGGACGCAAAGTCCGCTCAAAGGGGAATGATATGAAAATCAATATTGGCAATACCTTGGCCCGTCGGACATGGCGTATGCCAAATCGCGAGGCGCTGGTTGAAACAGATAGTGGCCGCCGCTTTACCTATTCACAGATCAACACACGCACCAATAAACTTGCCAATGGATTGAGATCGCTTGGCGTGAAAGCGGGCGACCGCATTGGGATTCTTTTGATGAATAGCGCAGAATTTGTTGAGACCTTTTTTGCGACGGCTAAAATCGGCGCTACACTTGTTCCGTTGAACTGGCGCCTCACCCCGGATGAGCTGGAATTTATTCTCAAAGATAGCGGAACCACCACCTTGGTTTTTGGTCCCGAATTTGCGGCTCAAGTCGCGGACATCCAAGCCAGAGGCGACAAAACCGATCTCGCACGGTTTATACAACTCGGTGGTGACATTGCGGATTTTGCAGAAGATTTCACGGCGCTCACAGCTGCGCAATCGGGTGATGAGCCGGACATTGCAGGCGGAGAAGATGACCTTCTCTTCATCATGTACACCTCCGGCACAACGGGTCTGCCTAAAGGCGTGATGCATTCGCATAATACGGTCTTTGCCGCGATCACGAATATGATGGCGACGAATGAAACCGGCATTGATGAAACGACTTTACTCTCCCTGCCGCTCTTCCATGTCGGGGCGCTGACGCCGGCTTTTCAAAGTATTTATTCAGCAGCCCGCCTCGTCATCACGCGTAGTTTTGATCCGGTCAAAAGCTGGGAAATCATCCGCGATGAGAAAATCACCAACACCCTCCTTGTCCCGGCCATGTTGCAAGCCATGAAGGCTGTCTTCGATCCGTCAACACATGATGCCTCCTCCATGCGGTCCATGGTGTCCGGCGCAGCGCCTGTGCCTGTCTCTATGATCGAATCTTTTGCCGAAATGGGCATTTCTATTAATCAGGTCTACGGCATGACAGAAACCTGCGGACCGGGATGTTTAATTTTAGGCGAAGATGCAGCTGCCCGTCCAGGGTTCACAGGGAAAGGCTATTTCTACACAGATGTGCGCATCACGGCACCGGATGGCAGCGAATGCCCGCCGGGCGTCTCCGGCGAAGTCTGCATGCGCGCGCCCAATAATATGGTCGGCTATTGGAATCGTCCCGAGGCGACAGCAGAGACTATTAAAGACGGTTGGCTGCATAGCGGCGATGTCGGTGTCGCCGATGAAGAAGGCTTTGTGAAAATCGTCGAGCGTCTGAAAGATATGCTGATTTCAGGCGGCGAAAATGTCTATCCGGCGGAAATTGAAAATGTGCTACTCAGCCATCCCGGCGTAGCGGATGCTGCCGTCATTGGCATCCCGTCAGAGAAATGGGGCGAAAGCGCGATGGCCGTTTGCGTCTGCGCACCTGATGCCAAGGTCACTGCCGAAGACTTAATCGCGCTCTCAAAAGCTAAACTCGCAGGCTTTAAATGCGTGAAACATGTTGAGTTCACAGACGTCATCCCGCGCAATCCATCCGGCAAGATTTTGAAGCGTGCCCTGCGGGAGCAATATGCAGATATTACCGCGCCCGAGTAATCTGCCAAATAAAAAAAAGCCCAGTCCTAATGACTGGGCTTTTTAAATTCATAGAGAATAGATTTAGCGAAGACGCTTCCGACTTGTCGGTTGCGGGCCCAATGCTTTTGTATTGGAACTCGCGCCGCGACGGCGAGACGGCTGATAGGCGACACGGCTATGCGCCACGCAATAAGGCTCTTCCGGATCTGTCTTACGTCCGCAGAAGCGGAAATTATCCGCACCCGGATCACCAATTGGCCATTTACACATATGATCCGTAATCGTCAGGATTGTCGCGAAAGACCCGTCTGCCTGTAGTTTTGCTTCCAGCGGCGGAGGAGGCGGCGTCGGCGCTTGCGCAATGACACGCGGTGTGCGCGGTGCGGACGGCGCGCGGGAGGGTTTCGGTTTTGGTTTGGGCGCCGCGCTGGCTCTGGACGCCGAACTCGCCGCTGTTTTACGCGCCGCAGCCTTCCGCGCAGGAGAAGACGGCTTGGCCCGACCGGACAAACCCAAACGGTGGACTTTACCGATTACGGCATTCCGTGTGACGCCACCAAGTTGCTTGGCAATTTGAGAGGCCGATAATCCGTCCGCCCAAAGTTTCGTAAGCGTCGCAACGCGATCTTCTGTCCAAGCCATGATGTACCTCTTATTTAGTCTTTGCGAGATCGGCACCTCCAAATCGTGCCGATGCCATGATATTTCAACGGGAGCCTCTGTCATCTCCCAACACAATATATCGTAAGGCGCGAGAGCCTTCCCACAAGATGGAGTGTCAGGTTCTCCACAGCTTATGACGGCTGATGATTCGATTTGCTGTGGAGAAGTCTGAAAACGCGGCTTGTTCTTGCGAAACCCCACCAAGCGGCATAGACGGTTTTTCATGTCTTCTGATCCCGCACTCAACCTACCAACACCTTCACCGGAACGTCGTGAATATGGCGTGTTGAATTGGATGGGACTGCGGACACTTTATATTAAAGAGGTGAAGCGGTTCTGGAAAGTTGCGCCGCAAACCGTCCTTGCCCCCATCATTTCCAACCTTCTCTTCATGACCGTTTTCGTTTTGGCCTTTGCCCAAACACGCGGCATTGGCGAAGGCTCGGCGACAGATAATTTCGTTGTCTTCCTCGCCCCCGGTTTAGTGATGTTGGGTATTCTCAATAATGCCTCGTCTAACTCATCCTCCTCTATCATGACGGGAAAGCTGATGGGATCGATCAATGATGTGTTGATGACGCCGCTCTCTTATATTGAGCTCGCCCTTGGCTATATTGGCGGCGCGGCGACGCGCGGCGTGTTGGTGGCCGTTGTCACAGCCATTGCCCTCTCCATCTTCTTTACGCCTCTGGTTCCGGTAAAACTCTGGGCGGTTCTTTATTTTGGATTATCTGCCGCAGTTATGCTGGGGATGGTCGGGATTTTATCCGGGGTCTGGGCCGAGAAATTTGATCAGCTGGCCGTCGTCAATCAATTTATTATTCTTCCACTGTCTTATCTCTCAGGCACATTTTATCACATCGATATTCTGCCACCGCTTTTTTACAAGATCAGCCTTTGCAATCCGCTTTTCTATCTCATTGACGGCTTTCGCTATGGCTTCCTCGGCGAAAGCGATGGGAATGTTATGATCGGCGTTGCCTTGACGGCGGCGATTAATCTTGTCCTATTCGTGATTGTTCTTACCGTTCTCAAAAAAGGCTGGCGTATTAAAAGCTAGCCCTCACCCTGCAAAGGAAGACTTATGTTTAGCCATCTGATGATTGGGGCCAATGATCTGGCCGCCTCCAAGACGTTTTACGATGCCGCGCTTGGCGCATTGGGTGTTCGTAATGGCCGCGTCGATCCAAAGGGTCGCGCCATGTATATGCATAATGATAGTATTTTTATGCTGACCAAACCCATCAACGGCAAAGACGCCTGTGGTGCCAATGGCGGCACGATTGGCTTCGCGGCGGCCACACCGGAAGAAGCAGATGCTTTCCACAAAGCGGGCCTCGCAAATGGCGGAACGGCGATTGAGGACGCGCCGGGCTGGCGAGAAGGCAATGGCATGCGCCTCTACCTCGCCTATCTCTCTGACCCATCAGGGAATAAAATCTGCGCCATGTGTCGGGAGTAACTCGCACCGATGTCGGGGCCGAGCTTAGATCTGGAAAAGCCAAATGTGATTGGCGGGCTGGATAAGCTCGTCACGAATTTTGCGATCTCCGCACTCGCCGTGATACCAACCTTTTTCACCTGTATCGTCAGGCCATGGCGATTAGTTCCCCTATTGGATCGGGACGAACCGGATGGACGTATGGGCATGTTGCTGGCTCCCGGCGCTTATTTCCCATTAGCGTTGATGGTTTCATTCATATCCGCAGCGATGTTGGCGACACCTGAAACACTAAATTATAATGGCTCATTCATAGGACCGGATCTCGCGGTCGCCGTCCAATCCTCTGCCGCAGCCGGTGATGTTTGGAAGATTATTGCGACCATTATGCCCGTTTACGGCACAGCCGTCATATACGGCTTACTGGGTTTGGCGGTTAAGCCTTTAACCCATGCGGGCTGGACTCTTCGCGTAAGCTTGAGAGCATCATTTTATATTGTCGCAACTTTGGTGTCTTGGCTGATTATGGTGACTGCCATTGTAGACCTTTTACGTTTTTCAACAGGCAATCTGGATATCGGCTCAGTAATTTATCCGGTCGTCATGATTCCAACGATCGGTTTTATTCCGTGGGCCTATTTTTGGTTTTTCCGAAAAATCGCCTCTCACTCAGTGACCAGAAGCGCAGTGTTAGGAGTCTCCATGTTGGGGATCATTATTGTAATTATTGGGATTACCGACTTACTGATACGATTAAAATAATCGCTTTCCCGAACAAAATTATTCTCGACCCTCAAAACACTTTTTTCGCATAGGCGAAGACAGAAGAAATGAGCCTAATTGGCGATGGGCGTATTTGGTCGAAATATCCGGGACAACACCGCCAAATTAAAAAATGGAGCCGCATATAAAATGAACATCGCACCGAAGGCGCCCATTAATGTGCCGATCGCTTGTTGTCGATTTTGACCTGACCCGCCGCCTCGACCTTGCGGCCCTTGACCGCCTCCATTGCCGCCGGGATTACCCCCGCTCGCTCCACCTAGCAGTGAACTAATCAGATTCAGAATGAAGCCGATCAGAGCGACGGAAACAGCCACACATAACAAAACACCAAGAACGGTTAGAACGCTTTTCACGCCAATCACGTTGGACTCAGATAGTGTTGGTCGACGATTTTCAATCGCCAGAAATCTTTGCATCACGACAAACCCGACAATCCAGAATGACGCAAATATGATACCTCCGGCAATTTTTGGGGCGCTTTCCATGCCCAGCATCGACCCCAAGGCTACAAATACACCCGACCCCAAACACACACAAAGTATGAGAATGAGGTAGAGATAAGCATATCCACTCGTCCCTTTATGGTGCTGCAGCATAACAAATCCTTCAGAGTTCAGCTCGCCTTCCTTTAGCCCAATACCCTAGCGATTCAATACTTACCTTGCGCGGTGCCTTAACACCGTCCCTATTTCCATGCTCCCCATAGCAACAAGAAATATGC
>CAYZGF010000099.1:0-8404 GCA_964477595.1 uncultured Algimonas sp. | reverse complement strand
ACGTCTCCAACGCGGCTTGCACCTTGGCCTCACTTTCCGTGTCGAGGGCGGAGGTGGCTTCATCCAGCAAGAGAATAGGCGCGTCGCGTAATATGGCCCGCGCGATAGACAGGCGCTGCTTCTGCCCGCCTGATAAGCCCGCGCCGTCTTCGCCCAAAACTGTGTCATAGCCGTCCGGCAAGCGCAGGATGAAATTATGCGCATCTGCGGCTTTGGCGGCATGGATGATCGCGTCGCGGTCAGCCTCGAGATCGCCCAAGCCAATATTCGCGGCGATGGTGTCGTTGAATAAAACTGCCTCTTGTGAGACCACGGCGATTTGTTTGCGTAAACTCGCTTGGCTGACCTCGCGCACATCTTGGCCGTCAATACGGACGCTTCCGTCGGTCACATCGTAAAGCCGCGGGATGAGGTGCATAATCGTAGATTTGCCGCCGCCGGACGGACCAACCAAAGCTGTCGTTTTTCCGGGCGCTGCGGTGAGGTTTAAGCCCTTCAATGCTTCCGTCCCGTCCGGATAGGTGAAGCCGACATTGATGAGTTCAACCTCACCATTAGTCACATCCAAAGAAGTCGAAATGATCGCATCGGTCAGTGTCGGTTCCGAATCAATCACATCAAAAATCCGCCCAACGGAGCTGAGGCTTTCTTGAATGACATTGTTCAAAGTCCCAAGCGCACGTAAGCGCGGGGCGAGGATAAGCAGACCGCCCAAAATCGCGGCAATCTGCCCGCCTGAGGCGGTGCCCGTTCCAAATTGCCAAACACCAAAAATCACAACCGCCGCAATGGCTAGACCGCCGACAATTTCCAAAATCGGGTCGACCCGCGCTTGTTGCGTGACGAGTTTGAGATAGAGGCGAACGCGCTCATCAAAGCTGGCATTTAGTCGCTTTTGCTCTCGCGCCTCCAAGCCATAGGTTTTGACGAGTTGCGCCGCGCCCAAGCTTTCTTTCAGCTCTGCCGTCATGACGCCAATATGTTCTTGAACGTCCTTTGCATTGCCGCGCAAGCGTTTCGATATGGCGATGATGGGCAGCAGGGCGAGGCCGAAAACGACCATGAAAAGTGAGAGCCGCCAGTTCACATTCAACATCACAATGATGGTGAAAATGACGCTCAACACATCTTTGACAAGATTGCCGAGGACACGGACCAAACCAGCGGAAACGACGCTGACATCATTGGTGAATTTCGCAATTAATTCGCCTGTCGGCTCAATAGCAGATTGCCCATAATCGCGTTCATGCGCAGATAAGAGCATTTCCTTTTGCATTTTGCCGACCGTGTTCAGCGCAATCGAATTTGTCAGGATGCGCTGCACATATCCGCCAATGCCTGTGGCAAATGTTAGGCCGAGAATAACGGGCAGGATTATCGCCGCATAGCGTTTGGCATTCTCAACGGCTCCACCCTCACTATCCAGAGCCGAGGTCGCATCAATGATGAGTTGGATCAGGTAAACATAACCCGCCGTCGCCGCCGCGAAGAGCGCCATAAAGATGGCCGCCAGCAGGAGGCGACCTTTTTGCGGCCAGAGATAGTCCCGCCAGAGACGCGATATGCGTTGGCGATCCGTCATATTGTCCTGTTGTATTTTTGGCTTAGCCAATCACGCCGTCCCCATCAGGGTCGAGCAGGTCATGTGCGTGGAGGATGAAATAGCGCATATGGGCATTATCAACGGTGCGCTGTGCGGCCGCTTTCCACGCTTTACGGGCTTCTTCAAAATTCGGGAAGGCCCCGACAAAATCGACTTCTGACAAATCTTTGAATTCCGTGCGGTTTGGATCGACGAGCTCTCCGCCGACTACGAGGTGAAGAAGTTGAATGGCATTCATATCTTCAGTTTTTTTACGGTCAGACATACGGGTCCCCAAAAATTTAAAATCACGGCCTTTTGCAAATGCGGCCAAATGCGGTTTCACTCGTTCCACTAACAAAGCGTGCAGCTGCGGGCCAGCACAAATCACGCCTAATCCCGATGTGCTTTCCGTGTCGAAATGCGGTGTTTTTCCGCGAATATCACTCACAATGGCTCCGGCTTCTGTCGCGATCAGGGACGCCGCCGCCACATCCCAATCGGATTTCGGTGTAAAGGCGATCGTCGCGTCGGCTTCCCCACTGGCGACCAAGCACATGCGGTAAGCCATAGAGTTCGCGACGGTGACGTTCATCTCCGGGAAGTCCAGACGCCGAAACTTGCGCGGATAGCCAATCATGCGAATGCCCGCAATTTTCGCAGGGTCCGTCACCTGTAAGGCTTTACCATTGAGCTTTGCCCCGCCGCTGAGGCTGGCTTCATACATCTCGTCTTTCAGTGGATTAAACACGACACCTGCGACTGACTGGCCTTTTTCAATCACGGCGACGCAGACGGCAAAATTCGGCGTGCGGTCAATAAAGGCGCGTGTGCCATCAATCGGGTCGACAACAAAGCTGCGCGGGCAGGCATGGCGGGAATGATCGTCTTTTGTCTCTTCGCTGAGCCAACCATAGCCCGGTCGCGCAGCGCGCAAATTCTCCAAAAGGAAGTCATTTACGGCAATGTCCGCTTCCGTCACGGGTGAGCTGTCGGCTTTATTCCATTGCTTGGAATCATTCGCTTCAAAGGCGGTTTTAGCGATGGCGCCAGCCTGCCTGACGACATCCTTGATGAGCGCCAGATCTTCTTCCGGGAGGACGCAGCTAGGATCCAGCAAGGGTCAATCCTTCGCAGAGCAAGCTCGGCGCATTTGTGGCGCTATCCATTTTCAGATCACTGGCCGGGATCATGGTTTTGAACATATCACGCAAATTACCCGCGATTGTCACCTCTGAGACCGGAAAAGCGCGTGCGCCCTTTTCGATTTTAAAGCCTGACACGCCGACGGAGTAGTCACCTGTATTGGAGTTTAAACTCGGTCCAAACATTTCTGAGATCAGAAAGCCTTCGCCCATATCAGCCATGAGCTGTTCCGGCGTTTTCTCGCCTGCCGCAATCCATGTATTTGTGGCAGAGACACCGGGCGGTGATCCAACCCCGCGTGTCGCGTGACCGGTCGGAGCCATCTCCAATTGCCGCGCACTGGACATATTTAACAGCCAGGTTTTCAACACGCCGTTTTCAACGATATGCCGCTTTTGAACGCGCAGGGCTTCCCCGTCCCAAGGCCGCGAGCCGTCACCGCGCGGCAGAAGCGGATCTTCCAGAATTTGAATATGCGATGCGAATATTTCTTGATTCAGATTATCTTTCAGGAAGGACACACCGCGCGTAATCGCAGGCCCTGAAATCGCGCCCAGCAAGGCAGAGAGCAGACTGCCCGAAACACGCTCATCGAAGAGGATTGGCAAAGCCGCCGATGGAATTTGGCGGCTACCTAAACGAGCCACTGCGCGCTGCCCTGCAACGCGTCCTATCTCTGCCGGATCGGGAAGACTGCTGAAATAACGCGTGCTCTCAAAATCATAATCCCGTTCCATCGCACCGTCTTTTTGCGCGATGGCTGACACGGATAATCCGTGCCGGGACGCCCGCCAGCCATCGCGAAATCCGTGACTGGTCGCATAGCAAAAGGCACTGGTCATCCAGCTGGCATTCGCGCCTTCGGCTTGGGCGACACCTTCGACAGATAAAGCCGCCGCTTCCAATTCATGCGCACGGGATTTTAAGAGGACGGGGTTCATTTCAGACCCATCCCAAACGTCCAATGCGTCCGCACCGCCGGGCGCGGATAACAGAGCCTCATCCGGTAATCCGCAATAGGGGTCTTCCGGCGCCAGTTTAGCCATTGCGACGGCTCGTTCGGCCAAAGCTTTAATACTATCCGCTGATAAATCAGATGAGGACACGCAGGCTTGGCGTTGACCGATCATCACCCGTAAACCGATATCGCGGCCTTCACTACTATCGATATCCTCCAGCGCATTATCGCGCACGGCGATGCCGAGGCTGCGCCCATGAGTGGCAACAGCGTCCGCGCTGTCTGCACCCGCATCTTTGGCGGCCTTTAATAAGGCGTCCAAAGTCGGAAACAGCGCTTCGGCTGTGACGGGATCAGATTTAGGTTGGGGTTTGGTCAAGTTTTAGCCCGTGAAAATCAGGAAGAGGAGATATGCGGCCTGTCCAAAGAAGGTCAGCAGCGTCGTCAGCGTACCAATGAGACGACCCTGACCAAAACTTCCGGCCATACCCATTGCGTGTAAAATACGGCCGATGAAGAAGGCGCCGCCGAAAATATGAAGGGCAATCGGATGGGCTCCAAGCATAGCAAGACCGATTAATCCGAGCAGTGCCAGCGGAGCATTTTCTGTGAAATTCCCATGCGCGCGAATGCGGGAGAGCATCAGATCATCGCCGCCATCCCCAAGGTTGATTTTTTTGCCTAATCTAACTTGTCCCACCCGGTACATGAGGATGGGAGCCAAGATCAGATTGAGGGCTATATAAAGCGCGACGATTTGAAATAGTGTCATGTGATGTTCCCGATTTTACGTTTTTCTATGTGTCTTGTGTGACTAATTTGGCCGCATCAGCCAAGACTTTCCGATGCGTCTCCGGTGATTGCGCGCCTTGGACAGCCATTTGCCCGCCATAGATAAAGGTCGGAACGCCGGAAACGCCCAGACCTCGAAAAAAGAGAATTTCATTTTGAACGTCGACCTTATCTTGATCGCCTGTCAGGAGGTCGCGGACAAGCTCGCTATCCATGCCGATCGTATCAGCGATCTCGCAAAGGACGTCCATATCACCGATGTCTTCGCCATTTTCCATATAGGCGCGGAAGAGCTGTTCCGCGCAGGCTGCGCCCAAGTCTTGGCCTTGCGCCCAGCGCATCAGGCGGTGGGCATTTAATGTGTTGGGGCGGCGGGTGATCGCTTTGAAATTAAACTCAATACCCGCCTCTGGCCCAGCGGCTTCCAAATGTTCCCGCATCGCTTTCCAGCGCGAGTCCGGTTTGTCGCCAAATTTGTTTTTCATATATGCGCGATAATCCGCGCCGCCTTCCGGGACTGATGCGTCTAACATATAGGGTCGGAAAGACAGGTTTGGTCGAGGCTTGGTTTTGTTCGCGGCTTGCAGAAATTGCTTATATCCCAACCAACACCACGGGCAGACAAAGTCAGAGACGATATCGACTTCGACGGGGAGGTTTGCGGGTTTAGAGGATTTACGTTTAGCCATTGACCGCGCTCTACCGCGCGGGACGGGCCATGTCCAACTGAGGATGCTAACGGGAGCGTATGTCAGTCAGTCCCGTTTTTATAATAGGCTTTGGCTTCGGCACATCGCGGGGCGAAATCTTTGTCTTCAATCAAGGAGATTTCCATCTGCTCGGCCATATCAATTTCAGAGGGCTCAAACCCTTCCTCTTTTAGGCTCGCCCGCAAGGCTGTCCTGTCGCCGCTTTGCCCATAAAGCCGTGTTGCCGCGCGATATTCCGACAAAGTCAGCTCATATTTCATAATATGTGTCACGCAGAGACACACGGCTTTGTCCTGACCGGATTTGCGGCAGGCGGCGTCGAGCGATTTATCCGCTTCGAAAGTTTGCGCATCCCGTGCCAGCGGTGTTTCCAGCGAGATAACGGGATAGGCTTGCGCCGCAGGGATGCGGGCTTCGGCCTCAACCGGAAGGGTCGCGCTTGCGCTTAGCACAAAAAGCGCGGTGACGCTCGCAATGGCTAAATTCGTTTTGATGTTCAGATGTCGCCCCACATCTCCCTCCAAGCTCTCTGTCTTGCTTGATAATTATGGTTAATTAAGGCGGAAACATGGTCTGCGTCTTGTCATTACGACAAAAATGGCTTGTCCATTATTTTGAAACGCTTTTTTTCTGAACATTTCCGACGGATTGGGACAGAAATTTCATGACTGCGGCCGTTTCTGCCTCAGTTAGGCCTTTTGTGAGCTGCGTATTGAAGTCGCGGAAATCCGCCATGACGGCTTCCCGGACGGTCCAGCCTTTGTCAGTCAATTGGACCGTGCGCTGTCGTCTGTCGCCATAAGACTGTTTGCGAAAGATGAGATCAGCCGCTTCCATGCGGTCGACCAGACCCGATATGGCGGCATTTCTGCGGCCCGTGCCCTCTGAAAGCTCCGTCAGCGTGCACCCATCATGATAGCCGAGATAGACAAGGACGGCCGCTTGGGCGCGTCCCACACCGGACCCTTCGGCCAGCGCGGTATCCGCAGCCTGCGCGATTTGCAGAAATGTCCGGTCGAGGACAAAGAAGAGACGGCGGTCAACTGTACGGGCAATGGCCATGGATAGGTCCGGGGATAATCAATGTTGTGGCTCTGTGGCCTAACGCAAATCTAAAAACAACAAAACCCGTAGCGCAGTATGTAGCCCACAGGTCATAGACCTGCAAAAACAACAAAACCCGCTACACAGTATGTAGCGGGTCCTATTTGAAGTTTGGGTCTCGTCAGGCGCAGTGCCTGATTTCGAGATAGATATGTCTTTACCCGCGTTCGATTTTTACGAAGGTGCTGATCTAACAGCTTTGGGCAGACCCCTCAAAACAGATAAACAAATTACACCTCCTCTCATAAACGCGGCCCCACTATGGGACGGCTAATATGTAATATGTGGAAGCAGATTCGCGTTTTGGCAAGAGGAATAATTTATTAAATCAGAATGACGATTAACGTTTTAGAAACCAGTGTTGAAAACGGTGATCTTCTTTATCTGTTACGGCCTAGATTGCAGGCGCCGCCGAATTCAGCGAATGCATCGTCTTTTGACGGTAGGTTTAACTTAACCATTTTCATGCCACTGACTTTAATGCTGACTTCGTCACCTTTCACAACCGCATTATAGATGGCATTTGTATCAGATTGTTTTCTTGCCAGAAGTACCTTGTTTTTGGGAACATAGGTCCATTGATTATAGGATACTTTCTCGCCGTTTATCATCAAGCGCGCGTGTCGAAAGCGTGAGCGACGCGTGTTTGGCTGACCCGTCACAAATCCGGCGAAATCCGTTTCTTTGATTTCTACAGTCGAGGACAACTTTTCTAATAAACAAGTCAGTGCCACATCCCCGGCCTCATCCGAATTCGTGAAAACTGTTTCGGCGGGCAAAGGTTTTTGAAGAAGATCCTTTGGAACTGCAAACCCGCTAAAGGTCATCGTGTAGCGGTAAAGATTCCAACCTTCTGATATCGCATTGGATTGTGCTGTTGCGAATGTGCCTGTAATGATCAGGGCGAGGCACAAAGAAGCGGTGAGTTTTATCATGATAATACCTTCAAGTTGTACTGAGGGTTATCACCATGACAATCAAAAATGCCAGATAAAACTAGCTTAAGCTTCAATGAAGTCCAGTGCGACGCCATTATTGCAGTAGCGCAAGCCTGTCGGGGCGGGGCCGTCTTTAAAGACGTGACCTTGATGGCCGCCGCAGCGCGCGCAGTGATATTCCGTCCGCGCGACAAAGAGTTTACGGTCCACTTTAGTCCCCAGTGCGCCTTCAATCGGTTGGAAAAAGCTCGGCCAGCCCGTCCCGGAATCGAATTTCGTATCTGACTTGAAGAGCGGCAAAGCACAGCCTGCACAGACATAGGTGCCTACAGCTTTATTGTCGTTGAGCGGGGAAGAGAAGGGACGCTCTGTCGCTTCCTTGCGCAGAACTTTAAATTCCAAATCGGTGAGCTGCTCTTTCCATTCGCGCTCGGATAGATTTGACCAGTTGGTATCATTCGTAACCTGTGTGCTCATTTTCGTCTCCGGGGCGTCAGCCTTGCTTTGGGTTTGTGTGCAGGCCGCGAGGGCAAAAGCGCCGGCACTTAAAGTCAATTCACGTCGGGTCAGCATAGCATACTCCTATTTCTGTCCGTCCTATATGGGTGTATACGCATGAGACGCCAAACACGTTGCAATCACGGTGTGGTGAGGGGATCAGGACAAAAAATATCGGATTTCGATTCTTCGCAAATAGGAGTGTAGCTCTCCGGTAAACTTCCACCTCTGCAATAGTAGTCTTCAGAATCTTCTCCTACCCGAAAATTATTATAACTTGTAATCATGAACACCATAAGGATTGGAATGAGCGCATTCTTTTTGAATGCCGATAAAGACGTATTGGTGCTTTTGGGATCAAATGTTATCCAAAGATACAATAACCAGAATGTCGCCAGCGACATAAGTATAGGGGCGATAATACTATCCAATTTTGGATATTCTCCCAATTTCCATTGTCCGCTTATAAAATCGCCGCAAGATGATCTAAAGAATTCTCCTTCGTTTGAAAGAGCCAGCCAAGCAAGTCCCAGAAAAAGTAGAAAACACACCCCAACGCCCAATTTCACCCTACCCCCAAACCGCAAGGCCGTGCTCTTAATCCCGACCATCGCGTCGTCTTCCATGTCTTGGCAGGCATAGATCGTGTCATATCCGACGGTCCAAAAGATAAGAC
>CAYZGF010000098.1:0-8493 GCA_964477595.1 uncultured Algimonas sp. | reverse complement strand
CGTCATAGGCCAAGCTGGCCAATGTTGTGGCGGTTTCGCCATAGGTTCGGTCATAGGCGTCGAGGAAGGGTTGCTGGGTGTCTTTATCGGGTCCGGCAAAAATACCCCGGTTCAATGCTGGCTCGCGTACCGTATCCGGATCGGCCCATCGTGACGTACCCATAAATTGGACCCGGGCCGGATCGACCTCATAATAGGGAAGTAGCGGCGCGAGGGAACGGAGCGCTGTGCCGCCTTCGGGCAGAAGAATGGCTTCAAAGCTCATCGGCGTTGTGCCGCGATTGGCCTTAGCACGGGCTTCGCCTTCGGCGTAAAAGGTGGCGATTTTCTGCGCAGGGGCCTGCATGACGCTGATATCATTGCCTTGATAGGATTCAGAGGCTGTGACCTGTCCGAAATTCATATTTATCTTCGCTTCATAGGCGGCCTTTACGCGGCGGCCATAGGCACTCTCCGGTCCCAAAAAGGCGAAACGCGTTGCACCCGTGCCGGAGACATAATCGACAATACGGGCAACTTCCGCTTCCGGTGGGAAGGACAGGAGATATGTCCCGTTTCCGGCGACGGTCTGATCGGTTGAAAAGGCAATCAGCGGTGTGTTGGACCGGCGGGCTTCGCGGGATGACGCTTTGACATTCCCCGCCAAGATTGGGCCGAGGATGACATCCGCCCCGGCTTTGACGGCGGCCTTGGTCGCAGAGAGCGCACCGGCTTCGGTTCCTTTTGTGTCGAGTGCGATCAACAAGACATCCGTGCCGTCGCGATCAAATACGGCCATTTCCGCCGCGCGGTACATGGATTGTGCTTCTTGGGCGAGGCGGGATGAGTTTGTTGAAAACGGCAGGAGGAGCGCCAAACGTTTCGTGTCGCGCCCGGCCATATGGGGCGGGGTCAACCCGTCACGATTGTTGAAATAAATTCCGTCTTCTGCGGTTTGATCCGTGTCCGGCTCGTCTGTCTCGGGATCCTTGGCGTCGACGTCTTTGGTTTCAGTGTCGTCTTTTTCAGCTGTGTCCGTATCCGTGGGTGTTGGCGTAATTGGATCGACAGGACGCTGCACAACGGGTGCCGGGTCTTGCGGTGATGCTGGGCCTGTCGTTGTACAAGCCGCCATCAACGCCGCACAGCCGCAAAGGAGTGCGATTTTTAAAGCGTGGCCAAACGGGTTGGAGTTGGGCATATGGGTCTAACCTTTAAGCGCCTGATTGGATCAGGCCAACGTCGCGGAAACGAGAATGTCTCAAGCAAACACTATGACGGCGAAACGCGGCCCGCAACACCTAAGCGGCGAATCGCAAGGCTCACTTACACCCGGTCTATATGTCGTCGCGACGCCGATTGGGAACTTGCGCGACATCACATTGCGGGCGCTGGATGTGTTGAGCGCGGCTGATCGCGTCTTGGCAGAAGATACACGGCAGACGGGGAAATTATTGGACGCTTTTGACATATCGGCAAAGCTAACGGCTTATCATGACCATAATGCGGCGGCGCGTATTCCGCAGGTCTTGGGATGGTTGGAAGAGGGGCAAGCGGTCGCGCTGGTCTCTGACGCGGGAACGCCGCTCGTGTCTGACCCGGGGTTCAAACTCGTCCGGGCTGCGGTGGCTGCGGGGCATGATGTGTTTCCTCTTCCGGGTGCATCTGCCGTTCTGGCGGGCCTCGTGAAATCGGGGCTGCCGAGTGATAAATTTCTGTTCGCCGGGTTCCTTCCGGCCAAATCAGCGGCACGAAAACGCGAATTGGAAAGCCTAAAATCTATTCCCGCGACGCTCATTTTTTTCGAAACAGGACCCCGTATCAAAGCCTGCCTCACTGATATGGCCGAGGTCTTGGGAGCGCGCGATGTCGTGCTCACGCGGGAATTGACCAAACGCTATGAAGAAGCCCGTCATGGTCGTTTTGATGAGTTAATCAGCTCTGTGGACGCAGATGCGCCGCGCGGAGAACTCGTCCTGCTGGTCGGCCCGCCCGCCCAAGATGCGAGTTGGGATGAAGCCCGCGTGATATCCGCATTGGAACAGATCATACCCGAAGACGGGGTGAAACGGGCCAGCGCCCAAGTCGCGGAACTGTCTGGCTGGGCCAAGCGCGACGTTTATGCGCTTGCCCTCAGTCTAAAGTAATGGACCGCCGTGCGCGAGAAATTGAAGGCCGCAAAGCCGAAGATCATGTTGCGCGTTGGCTAAAATTTCGGGGTTGGAAAATTCTCGCTGAGCGGTTCAAAGTGTCCGAGGGTGAAGTCGATTTGATCGCATGCCGAAAAAATATCATTGCCTTTATAGAGGTCAAGCAGCGCGAAAAATTACCCATGCGGGAAGATTTGGTAACGCAGACCAATATCAGCCGCGTCATGGATGCGGCTGAAATCTGGGTTGGGCGCAATTTCGAAACACTCGGCCCTGATTTTGAAATCCGCTTTGATCTCGCCATGATTGAAGGGCGCGTTCATCCGCTTGCCAAAGTTAAATATATCGAAAACGCGTTTATCGGATTTTAAAATTCCCGCATTGGAAATGGAAGCGGCTTGATATTCGGCGGAACCCAAATGCGTCGGGCTTTTGGCGCAAATAAAACGGTTCTTGTCCAATAGCCTAATATCCAATCGGAGGTCCCATATTCGGATTCTATAAGTCTATTCGTGACTTCGAACAGGTCCATATCATTTGGCGCGTTCGTCAAGATATGTTCCGCGGCGAGGAGGGAGGCCAGGGTGATCGTGTGATGATAGCCTTCTGTTTCGGTATTTTCGACGCCTGTCGCCAGATTATATTTTCGAATAATATCCGGGAGGGATGTGAAGGGGTCTTCCCGCGGATCCGCCAGCATGGAGATGGCGGCTGCGAAATGCGCGGCATGGGTCCATTCGGATTTTGGCAAAGTTCGGGAGACAAGTCCGATATGAATATCGGAAATCTCGCTATTCGTTTTAAATTTCATCATTTTATCTTTCAGACTGTCCGGCGGATATCCGAAAGAAACCCACCGAAAAGGTGGGTGTTGAGCTCGGTCTCAAAGCTTAGCTTGAGCCCGATGCACGCGAAACGGCCACCATCAAATATGAAGGTGCCTGTTGTTGTCGAGTGTTAGTCGGTGCGAACATGGCAGTCGGATAGATTTCAACACTGTTTTTGTCAATGTCATCAAGGCGGTTATAGTAACCTTCCGTTCACCCTGTTCGTTTAGATTTACGGGCATGAAACATGTCATCCAACCTGCTCTTATCTTAATTTTGGCGGCCGGCGTATCCGGCTGTGCCGTCGCGACGGCTGGCATAAAGAAGGGGGATGAACGCAGTTTCGTCGGCTCTATTAAAGATGTAAATGCCGGGCGTGTGATTGAGGCCCGGATGACGCGCGCTTATGATTTCAATCTGAAAGGCGTCGATGTTGAAGTGGCGGAAGGCATTGTCTTACTGTCCGGCAACGTCCCGACCCAACAAGACAAAATCGAGGCTGCCCGCATTGCGTGGTCGGCCCGCGGGATTGAACAAGTCGGCAATGAAATCATGATCAAAAGCAAGCAGTCTTTTGTTCGCAACACAAAAGACGGTATTTTGGAAAAAACCGTCCGAACGCGACTGACGGCGGATAAGCACGTTAAGGCCCGAAACTTTAACATCGAAACCCATGACGGCATTGTCTATGTAATGGGTGTTGCCCGCACACAGGCAGAGCTGAAACGCGCGGCCCAAATCGCGGCCACAACGCGCGGTACGAAACAGGTCATTTCCTATGCGCGGATCGCGGACCTTCCTGCAGAACAGCGCATGGAATTATTAGCCCAAGAAAAAGGCTTGGAAATGCAAAAAGGCATGTCCGCTCAGCAGCGCGAATTGCCAAGCATATTACAATCCGCACCCACCGGACCTCTGCCACAAGCACCGTCTTATGAAGCCCAAATTCCTGCGCCAATCATGAATGCGCCGATGAGCCAACCTATTCCATTTGTTGCGCCAACTGCGCCAAAGGAAATAGATATGGGCGACCGCTTGGGCAAAGAGCTGCCCTCTGATGAAGAGCTGGGCGCATATCGGACGGGTCAGGCCGGAGAGGCCGTTTCGATCATTGAGAGCGCACCATATTATGTGGACCCGGACACCGGCAAAGAGATCCCAATTCGGTTTGACGAAAACGGAAATATTGTCCCCCTCGTTATTCGCTAGACGGCCCGTCTATTCACGGTAAAACGGAGTATGAGATTTTTACTCCGCATCTGTCTCTTACCTTGGCTTGCCTGGATTATGCTTGCTGGGTCGGCAGTTGCGCAAGCGGATGAAGGTTATACGCTCGCCGAAGTGGAAGCCATTCTGGGTGAAGTCCGCACACCGGGGCCGGGCGAAATTCTGATCGGCGGCTATCTCAATGATGTTCAAACCATTGACCTCGTCACCCATTCCTATCCCGCTGATATCTATATTTGGTTCCGCTGGACGGACCCGGAGCTCAGCCCGCTTGAAACCTTTGAGTTCATGAATTTTTTCGACCCGGAAGCGCATATTGAAGATACGCTTTACGACGAACCGCAACTCATGCCGGATGGCTCATATTACAATATCATCCGGCACCAGGGACAATTTTCTGCCTCGATGGGATTGGGGGATTATCCCTTTGATCGCCAGACTTTGAAGTGGATTGTTGAGGACGCCGAATTTGGGTCCGAAGTCGTAAATTATATCGCCGATCCACAGGGGTTTCAAATCAACGAGGATATCTCCTTGCCAGGATATATAATTGGTAAACCTGAATTGAGGATATTTCCAAAACCTTATGACACAATTTTCGGGGATATAAATAACCCGGAAACCGGCAGTTATTCGCGCGCGCTATTCGTCTTGCCGATCTCCCGTCCCCTTCAAACGGGGTTAATTAAATTTATTCTGCCCGTTGGGTTAATTCTCCTCTGCGCCGGATTGGCATTGGCGGTGCATCCCGATCATACGGATGCCAGAATTGGGCTGGTGATAACGGCTTTACTGACGCTTGTGGCGCTGCAAATCACGACTAATTCCGCTTTGCCGGAGGTCGGATATTTGATGCTGGTCGATCAGATATATATTCTCAGTTACGCGCTGATCCTGATTACACTGCTCAGGGTCGTGACCGGTACTTGGCGGACAGAAGCGGATGACGATCTGTTGGCGTCAAAGCGGGACAAACAAATTCTATCCGTTTTGGGGTTCGTCTTTATCGCGCTGATCGCGCTGTTGGTTTTAATGGCTATTCTCTAATTATTGAGAGCGTCTCGGAAACAGCCCTAAAGTAACGACAGTTTAATGCAGATTGAAGAAATTTCTTGAAATCTTAGGTTATGTTCAGGTTAGATTCATATTTGGTTAGCCACGCTTTTAAATATGTTCTTTGAAGTTTGATCGTAAGACTGGCTTTAGAAAATGAAACACGGGGCAGTGTTGATACGGGACTGGAAACGCCCCCTTTGATCCTGTTACCCAACCTGCCCCAAATTCATTTTTTAAAATGATTTAAACGCCGTAAATCTCTTGAACTGCTTTTGTCCACCCAACACTAAATGTGCCGTCATGTTCGATGACGGGACGTTTCATCAAAGTCGGGTTTTCTTCCAGCAGGGTTAAGGCTGTCGCGCGGTCGAGGCCCGACTTTTGCGCCTCTGATAATCCACGCCATGTCGTACTCTTTTTATTGACGAGGGCTTCAAACCCGAGTGCTTTTTCCAAAGACTTTAGTGTCGCTGATGTTAAGCCGTCGGCCCGTACGTCATGTAAGTCCGGATCATGTCCGGCGGCGCGCAGGGCTTTGATGGCTTTCCGACACGTGTCGCAGGTCTTCAGGTGATAAATTTTCATGAGAGTGGCTTTAAAATAAAATCGGACATGAGTGTGTAAACCTCGGCCCGCGTGGAGTCATTATGCATTTCGTGCTGCACAGTCTCAAAGGCGTGAAAGTCGACTTGCTTGGCAAGCTCGGCAAATCCGCGCGATCCCTCAAACCCCGTTAATTGATCGGCTTTGGAATGCAGCATGAGCAAGGGACGGTCCCAAACTTTCGCATCTGATTGCAAACGCTCACCTGTTGAGACCATGGCTTCTGCCAATCGAAATCCCATTTTTCCGTGATTGAGTGGATCGTTTAGATAGAGGGTCTGTTCCTCAGTCAGGTTGGAAATTTTTGTCCCGTCTATCGGTTGCGGCATAGCGCCCTTAGGCATGATTTTACCCATGAGTTTCGCAAAGCTACGCAGGGCACCCGGAATGGGATCGGTCAATGTGATCAGCGGTGCGCTGGCAATGATTGGTAAGTCGTCCAGCCCTCTTGACCCATGATCCAGCACAATGCCGCCGCCCATGGAATGGCCGTAAAGGGTGAGGGGTGTATCGGGATAGAGCGTGCGTGTCTGTGTCAGCAACGCGTCCAGATCATGACGGAAATCATCATAAGATTTCACAATCCCGCGCTTGCCACCGCTTTTCCCATGGCCGCGCATATCCACGGCGACAACGGCAATGTTCTGCCCGTTCAGATATGTCGCCATGTCATCATAACGTCCGCAATGTTCGCCAAAACCATGGACGAGGGCCATGACAGCTTTCGGATTGTCGACGGGCCAGTGCCGTCCAAACAGCGCCGTGTCATCGGCGGAATTGAGCGTGAAATCCATCATAGAACCGCCGTCCCGTAAGCCAGCAATTCCGCCCCGCCGCCAATATTGGCCCCTTGGCCCGAATTGCCGACGCGGGAAAATTCAAAGCGCACATTATGAATTTCGCGGGCACCCTTGGCATCCGCCTCTTCCATCAGGCGCAGTAAAGCTTCGCGCCGCGCACGATCGAGCATATCCTCATACATGGTGATGCGCCCACCCACGAGCATGACAAAAGTCGCGATAAAGCGCCGGAAATAATCAAAGGCAATCACGACTGATCCTGTCACGAGCTGCGGCGGATTTCCGGTCGCGGGCAAGACTTTCAGATTTGTCACGATAATATGCGACATCGCTTCCTCGCGGGATTTCAAATTCGCGATATGTTTCTTCTGCGCCTGCGTTCCGAAAAAGACACCAATCAGCAGCAGGAGTGCGGATATTCCAAATCCAATCATTATCCCAGCACCACCCCGGTACCGTAAACATAAAGTTCTGACGCGCCCTGCGTGATGGCGCTGGTGGAGAAGCGGACATTCACAATCGCATTTGCGCCCTTGGCCTGGGCTTCGGCGATCATGCGGTCTGTGGCCTCCTTCCGCGCATCTTCGAGGAGTTCCGTATAGCCCTTGAGCTCACCGCCGACGATATTTTTCAATCCCGCCATCAGGTCCCGCCCGACATGTTTGGCGCGGACCGTATTGCCCTGCACCAATCCCACATGATGGGTGATGGTATAGCCGGGAATGGTTTCCGTATTGGATAGGATCATGACGCTCTCTCTTGCTCTTGTCTCGCACCTGTCTCTCACGGATTTGGGTCTGCGTGCAAGTCCGCACGCGCTTGTGATTGGATTAGAGGATTGATTTCACGTGCGCGCGCCTCCACTTGGAGGGTGAATATAAATGGAGTCTCTCAGGATGAGAAAACATGTCGCTTTTCAAATGGACCCGATGGAGTCCGTTGACATTAATGGAGACACAACCTTTGCCCTCGCGGAAGAGGCGCAGGCGCGGGGCTGGACGATGTGGGAATATGGGCCGGAGCATCTGACCTATGACCGCGACCGGATTCTGGCGCGTGCGCGTCCGATGACTGTGCAGCGCGACCCTAACCAGCCCGCGATTTTTGGCGAACGCGAATTGATTGATCTGGCGGAAGACGTGGATGTCGTCTGGATGCGGCAGGACCCGCCCTTTGATATGTCCTATATTACGGCGACCCATTTGCTCGAACGGTTGGAGGGCAAAACCCTCGTCGTGAATGATCCGAAATGGGTGCGCGATTGTCCCGAAAAAATCCTACCGCTGGATTATCCTGACCTTATGCCCGCGACGCTGATTTCGCGTGACCGCCAAGCGATTGATGATTTCCGCGCCGAATATAAGGACATCATCCTAAAGCCGCTTTACGGCAATGGCGGCGCAGGGATTTTCCGCGTTAAAGAAGGCGATCCGAATTACAGCTCTATCTATGAAATGTTTATGGAAAGCTCCCGCGAACCCGTCATCGCCCAAGCCTTCCTCCCCGATGTGAGCAAAGGGGACAAGCGCATTCTGATTATCGACGGCGAACCCATAGGTGCCATCAACCGCGTCCCGCAAAAAGGCGAAACCCGCAGCAATATGCACGTCGGCGGCAAAGCCGTCCCGACAGAGCTAACCGCGGATGACCTCCGCATCTGCCGCGCCATCGGCCCAATGCTGAAAGAGAGAGGTCAAATCCTTGTAGGGATTGATGTCATTGGCGATAAAATGACGGAGATAAATATCACGAGCCCAACGGGCGTTCAGGAGTTGAAGCGTTTTAGTGGCGTGGATGCTGTGGCGGCGTGTTGGGACGCCATCGCGACCAGACTTAATCCGGGGGATTAAG
>CAYZGF010000097.1:0-8527 GCA_964477595.1 uncultured Algimonas sp. | reverse complement strand
GCCTAATGCAGTGTAGACGGTTTTTTCCATACAGAAGGCTTTGACACGACTCCCCTGCCCGTTAGAAGCGCCAAATTATGACAAATTACGCTTCAACATTCATGCAAACCCTGGTCGGGCGCGGATATTTATATCAATGCACGGATGAAGCCGGGCTGGATAAACTGGCCGCATCTGGAAATCTGGTCGGTTATATCGGCTTTGATTGTACCGCGCCGAGCCTGCATGTGGGCTCACTCGTTCAAATCATGATGCTTCGCCATCTGCAACAAAGTGGCGGGACACCGATTGTCTTGCTCGGCGGCGGCACGACCAAGATTGGTGACCCATCGGGCAAAGACAAATCCCGTCAAATGCTAACCCAAGAGCAAATCGACGCGAATAAGGACGGTATTCGACGTGTCTTTGCGAAGTTCTTAGACTTCGACGGACCGAATGCGGCGATCATGGTCGATAATGATGATTGGCTGAGCGGTCTTGGTTATCTCGAATTCCTGCGTCTTGTCGGTACAGAATTTACAATAAATCGTATGGTCACAATGGATACGGTGAAACGTCGGCTCGAAAATGAACAGCCCATGACATTTCTTGAATTCAACTACCCGCTGCTTCAAAGCTATGACTTCGTCGAGCTTTACAAGCGGCATGGCTGTCGTTTACAGCTCGGGGGGTCCGATCAATGGGGCAATATCACCACCGGCGTAGACCTCACGCGTCGCATGGAAAGCGGTGAATGCTATGGCTTTACCACGCCGCTCATTACAACGGCGTCCGGCGGGAAAATGGGGAAAACAGCCGATGGTGCCGTTTGGCTGAATGGTGACCCGTCACTAGGTGAGAGTTTCACGCGAAGCCCTTATGAGTATTGGCAATTTTGGCGAAACACAGAAGATGCTGATGTCGGGAAGTTCATCCGATTATTTACGGATATGCCGGAGGATGAAGTTGCTGCGTTGGAAGCCCTGGAAGGTGCTGACATCAATAAAGCCAAGATTGCGCTAGCAAATGCGGCGACAACACTCCTTCACGGCGAAGAGGCAGCGAAACGTGCGGAAGCGACAGCCCAGCAAACCTTCGTAGCCGGACAAACGTCTGCTGATCTTCCTTCAGTTGACGTCACACTGGCTGACCTCAAAGGGATGGGCATTCTGACGGCGGCAACGACCGTCAGCCTTGCCGGGTCGAATGGCGAAGCCCGGCGTCACATCAAACAGGGCGCGCTCAAACTCAATGATGAGAAGGTCACGACGCATGAGCTAACCCTTTCCGACGCTGACATCATTGACGGTGTGGTCAAAATCTCTGTCGGGAAGAAGAAACATGCCTTGCTAAAAGTGACAGACGCTTAAGGGGCTTCTGACTCTTCCGTCTCTTTTGGCATCACATCTTCAATCGCCTCTTTCATCGCGTCATCTGCGTCTGATCGATCACGCTTGAATATTCCGCGCAAGAAGCCCGGCGTGAGTGCCGAGAGCGGATTTACGGCGATTTGCGTCTGCTCAAACGGACCACTTACCGTATAGGTCAGCGCGAATAAGCCACCATCTTTCTCTTGGACAAATATGTCCCCCAAAACGGGAATATCGCCCAATATTGAATTGGCCGTATAGGCGGGGACAAGCGTTCCATCGAAATCCAACACTCGCAGACCCAAATCAATATCGCCGTCACCTGTCATGCCCAAAGCAGGCCCGTAGAGACGCGCGTCCCGAATAGCGATATCATCACCCAATATGGTGAATGGTAATTTGAACCGCTCGAATTTCATACTGCCCCCCGTCAGCGTGTCAGCCAACCCAGTCAGAGAGGCTAATGATAAGAGCTGGGCTAAGGCAGGCGCTTCTTTCAGCTTGAAATCCCGCATATCGGCCTCACCGACATAAGCCCCCTCTTCACCGGCAGCCGGAAGATTGGCAGTAATCTCCAGCTTCCCGCCCGACGTGTTATCCAGCCCCATAAAGGCCGAAACGGCTTTTGAGGCATCCGGAATGTTGACATTGAATTGCCGCTTCAGATCTTCTCGCGTCACAAGCTCTAATTTCAGAGGTTTTTCGTCAGATAAGGCTTCTAAACGGGCCGTCTCAATCACTTCGCCCGTATGTGAAAAATAAAGTGTTGCGTCTGTGACCGGATAAAATTCATCAAGAATAAGGTTGGAAACGCTACCTTCCAAGATGAGCGGGACATCCAGATTACTTTGTCGTTCCGCGAATAAATCTTCTGTCCAGGGACTTACATTTAGATAATCGGCGTCTAATTCCACGCCCAACCGCCCGGCCACCCGATCCGGAATAATTTTCACAGCGCCGTCAATAAGCGAGCCGACCGACATCTTAGATAAATCTATTTCCCGTAGCTTATAGTCCGGCTCCAGTTCAATACGGCCACCTATATCTATGTCCGTCCCTGTAATTTGCGCATTATCGACAATGTAACTGCCGTCAGCACCGCGTTTCAATTTGCCCGTCAGGCTCGCGGGTTCACCGGAAGTTTTCATCCAAATGCGCTCGACGGAAAGCTCCGCATTTGTCAGGTCAACATCCAGATTTGCGCCTTCAATATCCATCCCGCGTCCCTCTGCATCGATACGAACATTGGCTGTGCCGTCAAACCAAGTGCGAGACCCAAATCCCAATTTGTCCAAAACATCTGCATCAATTTCGCCGGACACGCCATATTGAGTCAGGGGAGCGTTCTCGCCGAATGTTTCCTGCCACCGCATATCCGCACGCCAAGGTCCAATATCCACGGGACCCGTCATAATCACGCGCGCCTTATTGGCATCCATAGAGACCGTGCCATTTGTGATTTTATATTGTCCCAGATCGAAAGGGGCCGTGGCGTTGATGAAATCACCTTTGATTTGGTAATCAATCTGCTCACGCGGGAAAAACTCCAATAACGGGCGTGTAATTTGAACGGATACATCGCCCTGTCCTTCAATCGCTTGCGGATCAACGTTATAGCGCGTGGCGATTTGGAACGGCGGGAAATCCGCTAAGCGCATAAGCTCAGACGCTTCACCCTGCCCGTTAGCATTGATAATAATATCACCGCCTTTTGGAAGAAGGCGCGGGATTTCAATTGTGCCACCCGTCAATGCCATTCCGTCCACCCGACCCGAGTCCAAAATCATGCTCAGTCGGTTACCGATAATCTGACCGCTACCAACGATATCAACGGCAGGCGGCATCGTTTCAATATAGCGGACACTTGTTTTATTGCCTCCCCAACGGAGTTTTAAGCGGTCTTCCGTCAACATTCGATCATCAAAAAAGTCTTCATCCAGAGAAATTTCTGCATCTAATTGCGAAATATCTCCGGCAATAACAGATCTCTCAATCCACCGCCGCGCGCCGTCAAATGATGCGACGGGCCAAAGTGATAGAAATTCATCGGGCTGGAGAACTCCTGACATTTTCGAATTCAACTGAACGGTTTTCAACGCATTATTATCTTCAACGATCAGCGTTCCATCGAAATCGTGAATAGTCTCAAAGACCTCCAACCGACCTGAGGAAATATCCAATCTTCGGCTATCGACATCAGCCTGCCCGACGAGCTTCAACCCCTTCACGCGTATTGGGGACTCGAACTGAGGCGTCATATCCACTCGCATATTCTGGAAGGCGAGATTGAAAATCGGCGAGCTATTCTCATCACCGTCACTCAAATTCCCCAACTCTGTCAAAAACCCGGAGCTATTAAAAGATAACTTTGGCGACCTAAGATCCAGCGCTTCCACATCCATACGCTCATCTCCGGGGGCCAAGGACGCACGGGTCACAAGACTTTGGATAGGAAAAACCCGCGGGTTGAGTTCTCTAAGCAGCGTAAATTTCCCCGGCAAAACCGACATATCAATTGAAGCAGATTGCAGCCCTGCTGCTCTGGAATAATCAACATCTGCCGTCAGATTGACGGGGGCTTCCAGGCCTTGCAGCTCCCAAAAGCGGCCTTTTGTGGGGGCAATTTCATTCGGTCTCGCGCCCTCGACCTGCACACGAAGCTTCACAGACTCAAAATCTGCATCGGAAATTGTACTGATTGAGAAAGGCATGGGATCAGAGATCTGCTCCACAGTTCCTTTTGCGGTGACCGTCAAATCTCCGGTTTCAGAAAAATTTGCGCGCAACCGTTCCACATTGGAGACAAGATCAATGCCGGAAACGGCATTCCGCACATAGATTTTGGCATCATCAATCTGAACAAATTCAAGGTCTTGCAAAACAGATTTAAAGTCTGTTTCGGATTGCTGTGTCTCTCCGCTTTTATAAACGGGGCCGACACGTCCAACTGTTTTGGGCGGACCTAAACCCGCCGTGATGCGTCCGTCTTCATCCTCCAAATAGGTCAGGACGCCCCCTTTGATTTGGGCGTTAATAAGACGGGGTCTGGACGTAAAATTGGTGCCCGTCGCAACTGTTGAGCGGACGAGCTCGAATGATTCAAGTAATTCACCGTCTTGTCCGCGAATTTCCGCATCCTCAATCGTGACAACAAAATGATCATCAGCCGGACGCCATGCCAGTTCCAGACGTCCAAACTCTGCATCACGTCCATCAAACGCATCTGCAAACCAAATTTTGATATTTGGCCGAAGCACTGTGAGATCCGTAGACTGCTTGTCCAGAACGGTTGAGGCGATCCATAGGCCCACAATGCCGAGCCCCAGAACAGCCGCCACGACATCCCCGAAGATCCGGTCCAATCGATATACAATTTTCGATATGACGGACTTGGTGCGTGTCATGCCGGGTCGCCGCCAGAATTTTTGCGACGGCTCTGATGTAGAGCCGGAAAGCTCTTCTGCTGTCGGCGGGACCGTCTCAGCTGCATCTATGTCTGTATTACCAACCATATTCTCTGCACCGCCTATAGGCCTGCGCCGTATAAATCCATTATAAGACCCATTAACATGACATCATAAATTCGGATGATGTTTAGGAGGCCAAGCAAGATATGCCCGTAAAATTGACAGACCTAAAAGCCGGTGACACTGCACCCGCATTTTCAATGCCCGGCAGCGGGGATAGCGGAACACTTTCGCTCTCAGATTATAGCGGCAAATATCTCGTGCTTTACTTCTATCCGAAGGACAATACGCCGGGCTGTACAACGGAAGCGATTGATTTCACGGCGCAAAAAGACGCTTTTGCAGAGTTGAATGCCGAAATCATCGGTGTTTCCCGCGATAGCATAAAGAAGCACGATAATTTCATTGCCAAAAAAGAGCTGGGAATCATCCTCGGCGCTGACATTGAGGGCAAAGTAACTGAAGACTATGGCGTCTGGGTCGAGAAGAGCATGTATGGCAAAACCTATATGGGCATCCAGCGCGCAACCTTCCTCATCGGACCGGATGCTAAGATAGTAGAGGTCTGGCCAAAAGTGCGGGTGAAAGGTCATGTTGACGACGTTTTAGACACATTGCGCGAACACGCTGTCTAAAATGGGCGTTTTGGCAGATGCGCATGCGGTGTTATTGACCGCTGACCCAAGGGAAAAAGCGGCCTCTGCCCGTCACATGCGCTCTGTTTGGCTGGAAGCCCAAACCGTCGGACAAGCCGTCGGTTCCCTTCCCGATCAACCCGCCAGACCGCCCCGACCGGAACTGGTCCAGCCGTCGAAAGTTCCACGCCGACGTTTAGGGTCACCGGAAGGGCGCGGTGCCCTTTTGCATGCTGTGGCGCATATCGAACTGAATGCTATAGATTTAGCCGCAGACATGATTGCCCGCTTTGCGCTTCATCCTCAAATCAAGGAAGCAGATCGTGAGGATTTCATCACGGATTGGTCGTCTGTTTGCGATGATGAAGCGCGGCATTTTGTAATGCTGGCAGATCGTTTAGATCAGCTGGGTTTGTCTTATGGGGACCATCCGGCTCATAATGGCCTTTGGGAAGCCGCACATACGACCCGTGACAATTTTCCCGCCCGTGTAGCGATAGCCCCCTTAGTCTTGGAGGCCAGAGGTTTAGACGTCACACCGGGCATGATTACACGATTAAAAAGCGTCGGCGATCATGAAAGCGCGGCGCTGTTAGAGATCATCTACGCCGAGGAAATTGGCCATGTCGCGATTGGCGCGCGCTGGTTCAAATATCTGGCCGCAAAACAATCAGAGCCACCCGAATCTTACTTCCACAGCCTGGTCAAAAATCACTTTAAAGGGCAGGTAAAATCCCCCTTTAATGAGAAAGCCCGCACACTGGCGGGGCTCTCAACGGCCTATTATGCCCCATTAGCAGTAAAATAGACGCTTTTGGCGGGTTAAACCTGTGTTTTGACTGTAAAATTAAGATTAATTTAACTGTAAACTCACCCAATCACCCTTGAAGCTGGTGGGGCAGCTATGATTAATAGAAATTGGGGGAACAACAATGTCCGGGGAACTATGCTAAACGACGTTATTAGTGATGTGCGCACGCATATCCTACGCCATTTTCCAGAACGCCAAATCTATCTTCGCTCAGGCGGCGAAGTAAAATATTATGTCCTGTCGACAAGGCTACAGCTCGCCGTCGTGACATTGCTGTCCTCGATGGCGCTTTTGTGCCTTTGGACGATGGTCAACCTTTTGATCGGGAACAACCCGCTGCGGACCTCCGGACAGGAAATGCAATATCAGAAAGCCAATTATGAGCGCATGGTTGCAGATCTGAAAGCCAAGGAAGAAAACGCCCAGCTCATGCTCGCCGAGCAACGCACAAATTTCGAAACAATGGCGCGTCAACTGGAACAAAAACATCAAACACTATCCCAGATCATGGGCGCACAAACGAGCGCAGTCGCTGTCTCCACAACGCCGACAATTGAATATGCTACGAACCGTGTTCTGATGGCACCCACGGCCCGCGACACGACACCACGTGAATCTCGTCGTGACGTGATTAAAACCGCGTCTCTGGCGACGGGCTTGGATTTCGATAATTCGTTAAACACAATGGGTGCCACGCAAGATGCGTTTTTGATTGCTGCAGAACGCGAAACGCAGGACAAAATTGAGCGCAACCGTGCCCTTATCCGCGCAACCGATATGGATATTGAGACAATCCTTGAAGCCTCCCCGCAAGGTAAAGGCGGACCCTATATTCCGATTAGCGAGGACATCACGGACGAAAATGGTTTCGTATCCCGCGTTGCCGCAATTCAGGCCCGTGCCGTTGAGGTTGATGCGCTGGATACAGCGATCAAAGCTCTACCCCTCGGCCATCCTGTTGGTGCAGAGACTTACCGCACCTCCGGATTTGGTCTGCGCCAAGACCCATTCACGAAGCGTCCGACTATGCATCATGGACTGGATTTTGGCGGACAACGCCTCACCCCAATTGTAGCAACAGCCGAAGGTGTCGTTTCCTATGTTGGTCGCCGAGGCGCATATGGCCGCGTTGTAGAGATCGATCACGGCCACGGATTCAAGACACGCTACGCCCATCTACATAAGACATTTGTCAAACGGGGCCAAAAAGTGGATAAGGGTTTTAAAGTTGGTGGCATGGGTTCCACGGGTCGCAGCACAGCCAACCATCTTCATTATGAAGTACATTTTCAGGGTCGCGCCTATGACCCAAGTAAGTTTTTGAAAGCAGGACTCTATGTTCAATAAGACCAACGGCCCGGCCGGTACGACATCCACGACAAAGGCCCCGACATCAACGTCCGCCCCGCGCATGCCGTCAGCTGGCGCACCGTCTATCCTTGGCCGCGATATCGTTATCACCGGTGATATTAAGACAGAAGGCGACGTTCAGATTGACGGACGGCTGGACGGAAATGTGACAGCCGGCAATGTCACAATTGGTGAACAAGGTGCTGTAAACGGTAAAATCATTGCCCAAAACGTACATGTTCGTGGCAAAGTTTCAGGTAAGATCGAAAGTAATGTTGTAGAATTGGCCGAAACAGCAAATGTTCAAGCCGATCTCATTCAAGATCAGCTGATGATAGCCAATGGCGCGTTCTTTGATGGAAAATGTGCGCGTAAGTCTGCATCACCCACACCAATTAAGGCCGCTAAGAAATCTGCGTAAGCCATTTAAAAAATCATTAGAATCTGAACCCGGTCCGATTGTTTGGAACACCAAACAACAGGCCGGGTTTTTATTGGGTGAGATTAATCCTTATTTCCGGCACCTGCCTGCAAAATAAAACGGCTTAAAACCAATACCTTATAAAGAACGCCAGAGATGCATCCTCACTTTGGGATTTGTGGGTCATATTTAAGCTGTCTTTTCACAACGGGCGACCAAGCGTACGTTGGCAAGTGCAATTCTGTTTGATGAGGCATCGAAAATTTGGTGAAGCTTACCCATTTTTCGATGTATTATTTTAGAAAGAAACAGAAATGCACGGATCGGTGGAAAGCGACGCTTGTCATTGGACGAAACTTGGTAACGCTTGTGGAGTTGGGTGGCCTATCGAGAGCTGTTTACCCCTCGACTGGGTAGTCGTGCAATTCTGTTTAATTCAGGATCGAAAATTAGCCGAAGGTTGGCTATTTTTCGATGCTTTATTTTGAACTGAA
>CAYZGF010000096.1:0-8584 GCA_964477595.1 uncultured Algimonas sp. | reverse complement strand
TAAAGCGCAGCGCTATGACGCATCGTATTGACCAAACCTTCGCCAATCGAAAAGCCAAGGGCCAAGCTGCCTTTGTGGCCTATATGATGGCGGGTGATCCGGATCGGTCCACATCTCAAGCGTTTTTAAATGCGCTTCCAGAAGCCGGGGTTGATATCATTGAATTGGGCATACCCTTCACAGATCCGATGGCGGATGGCCCCGTTATTGAAGAAGCCGGCATTCGCGCGCGGAAGTCCGGCACAACATTAAATTCCGTTTTGGAGATGGCGACCGAATTTCGAAAGTCTAATGATACCACGCCAATCATCGTGATTGGTTATGCTAATACTCTGCAACAAATGGGATATGCCGAGTTTGCCGTGGCGGCAAAAGCAGCTGGCGTGGACGGCGCCATTATTGTCGATCTTCCACCTGAAGAAGACAGCGAATTGCGCACCGCTTTTGAAACGCATGATCTCGCACTTATACGCCTTGCCACCCCGACAACGGATAGAGACCGCCTTCCCAGAGTTGTCGCGGGCACGAAAGGCTTCGTTTATTATGTGTCCATGACCGGAATTACGGGTGCAAGTTTTGCGCAGGCCGGATCGGTCAAAGACCAAGTTGCCCGTGTCCGCCAGGCCGCAAACTTACCCGTCGTTGTCGGGTTCGGTGTAAAGACACCGGAACGCGCCCGCGAGGTCGCAAAAGATGCAGACGGCGTTGTCGTTGGGACGGCCATCGTAAAAGCTCTGCATGAGGACGGCGCTGATGCGGCCCTAGAGCTGATCCGCACACTCGCTGATGCTACCCACGGCTAATTATTCGCTTTGCACGGCCTCATAATCGGGCAGTGTTCCGTCCCTTATCGCGATGAGATAACTCAAAATAGGTTGATAGGGTGTGGTGAGTTTACCTTCGCGGTCCAGACGTTGGCCCAATTCAATGGCTTCCTTGAGCTCAGGCTTATCTTCGACCTCGATCCCATCTTCTTCCAAAGCCACAAGACGTTGTAATGCAACAAACTCGGAGAGCGCAACCACATCAGGTTCTGTTTCAGTGGGAGTGATATCGGCAGAATCATCAAAGGCGCGGCGATAAGCTCTCTTCGCCCCCTCAATATCTTTCGAGTTGCTCAAATAATCGCCCATTGTCAGATAGAGAGAGTTTCGGGCATGTCGCGGATCATGCGCATCAGGGCGGGACGCGATTTCTTGATTTAGGAAGTTTTCAGCCCGCGCCATAATATCTTTACTGGGGTTTTCCTGAAAATCCAGATCATCACGGCCAAAGTAACTCACCGCACTCGTGATAAGTCCGGAATAGCGAGTCCAAGGTGAGTTTTTCGACTCATCCGGCTGACCTCTCAGCGACTCTTCCAATCTCGTCATTGTTTTATCGAATGACCCGGACAGATCGACTTCATCACCAATTGAGGCCAGCAAAATTGCATTATTCAATTCAACTTGCACCACATTTAGCGCCAACCGAGCGTCATCCGGACGACGATCCGCCGCTAAACGCGTCAATTCAAGCGAGCGCTGAGAAGCCGAACGCACGACCTCTTTGTCGCCAGATAAAACGGCATAACCCGCATATTGCGCATATTTCGTGGCCAGGTCAGCTTGTCCACGTTTATCGCCTGACTCCGCAACTTCGCGGTAAATGTCTAACTGTTTTCGGGACAAGCGCATGACCTCGTCCCAATCCTTTTCTATATATTCTACATAGATGGGCGTGTCATAAGTCGCGGCAATGCGGCGTTTAATTTTTGGCCTGTCTTCGGACGGCACGAGCGTAACAATTTCCCTTAAGCCCTCCAAAGATCTTTCAGCATATTGTTTGGCTGAGGCATTATCCGCGACATACAGGCTCGCACTTGCTAAGGCCTGTTCAGAGACGGCTTGAAGATAGATTGGATGAATTTCTACGTCTTGATGATTTTTGAATCGCGCAGGCAGAGGCGTGGTCTTTACTTCAAGCGCATTTGCCTCCAAAGCTGATTTCAGACTCTCGATCCCCGACGGCATATCCGTCACATTGGAAGCCGTGACAAGGATACTAAGACTTGATCTGGCCGCCATGACTTTCTCAGCAGTCGTCGTCGCCAAAAGCTCAGCGGTTTTAGCAGACCTCTGCGCGCTTGCGAAATCACCTGTTTGTGCCTGAATTTGGGACATCAGCGTTACTGCCCTGAAATCGGACGGATCCAACGCAATCGCTTTTTTCACGGCTGACAGAGCGCGTTTCGGATCAAACCCATAAGCCAGCTCAGCCACTAACCGCCAATCAGCACCTGTTTTCGCCTCAGCCTCTAATATGTTCAGGCCTTCCTCACGCGTGTGACGTTCCGCCATCATTGCTATGGCCTGTTTCTGGCGATCTGTCCCGCTCTCAGCAATATCCTGCAGGCCCTCACTGTCAGCCTGACCGTTTTCTCCATAGAGTATTTCCGCGAGACGTTCAGCATCTGCGACGTCGATGTCACCGCTTTTTACCATCTCCATCAATACGTCTTGAGAACTCGCCCCGGCCGGTAATTGTGAGGCATTAGATGTCGAAAAAACCTGGACAAGACCCACAACGCCGCCAAGCGTTGCGAGAGCACCAATCCCGGTCCAAAGAACTTTAGCGGTCTGCGACGCCCGCTCTTTAAGAGGCGCGAGGCTAACTTTTGCCTTCGAGGCCGCATCTGATTTTTCTGAATTACTATCTTGCATATATTCTTTAGATATAGCTCGCTAAATCAGAAAAGTGCAATGGGACTTTTGAGGGATTGAAAGCTTTATCTCCGCTCTCATGGCTTGATAAACAAGGAAAACTAAGCCAGATAACGGCCTTATGAATTGGCTTCAAAAACTCACGCCTCCAGGCGTCAAATCCATCTTCACCAAGAAAGATACGCCGGATAATCTTTGGGTGAAATGCCCCAAATCGGATGAAATGATCTTTGCCGCCGACTTGCCGGGTTTACTACATGTAACCCCTGCAGGTCATCACATGCGGATCGGGCCAAAGCTGCGCCTGCAATATACATTTGACGACGGACAATTTGAAACCGTCGCAATTCCCGAAGTCGCAAAAGACCCTCTCAAATTTAAAGACGATCAAAAATATACGGACCGCCTCAAAAAAGCCCGCGCAAAGACCGGGGATGATGACGCTATGTCCATTGGAGTCGGTAAAATTCGCGGCATAAAAACTGTCGTACTTGTACAGAACTTTGCCTTTATGGGCGGGTCACTCGGCATGGCTGCAGGCGAAGGTTTCATCCAAGCGGCAGAATATGCCGTTGCGAACAAGCTTCCCATGGTCGCTTTCACCGCCGCCGGTGGCGCGCGGATGCAGGAAGGCGCACTATCCTTGATGCAAATGCCACGCACGACAATTGCGGTACAGGAACTTCGCGAAAATAACCTGCCTTATATTGTGGTCCTCTGCGATCCAACGACAGGAGGTGTCACTGCGAGTTATGCGATGTTGGGCGATATCCAATTGGCAGAGCCCGGCGCGCTCATCTGTTTTGCCGGACCGCGCGTGATTGAAGAAACTATTCGCGAAAAACTACCCGAAGGCTTCCAACGTGCGGAATATTTGGAAGAACATGGTATGATTGACCGCGTCGTTCCGCGTCGCGACATGCGTAAAGTTCTGGGTGACATCCTGGCCGTTCTAACAAAGCAAACAGCCGACCACAGTGTGGAACCAGAACCTGTCTAAGCTCGAAACGGTCCTTGCGCAGCTCACCGCGCTGCACCCCAAGAAAATTGATCTTGGTCTTGGGCGTATTGAACGCGTCCTCAAGGCCTTGGGTGACCCGCACTTACGCTTACCTCCAGCTGTGCATATTGCCGGAACAAATGGCAAAGGGTCTACAACGGCTTTCTTACGCGCAATGATCGAAGCGGAAGGCAAAACGGCTCATATCTATACCTCACCTCACCTTGTTCGATTTAACGAACGCATCACCTTGGCATCAGAAGAAATCGGTGATGATGTTTTGTTGGACGTGCTGCAACGGGTGATGGAAGCCAATAAGGGCGAACCGCTGTCTTTCTTTGAGGCAACAACGGCCGCAGCGTTCTTAGCCTTTTCCGAGCAGTCTGCAGATTATGCCTTAATAGAGGTGGGCCTGGGCGGTCGTTATGACGCCACAAATGTATTTGATCCCGTTGCCAGTGTGATCACGCCAATCAATTATGATCACGCAGAATTTCTGGGTCGCGATTTGGCAGGAATAGCGCGCGAGAAAGCCGGAATCATTAAAGATCATGTCCCCGTCTTTGCAGGGCGGCAGGAGGATTTGGTCAATGCCGTCTTACGAAATGAGGCGGCAAAGCATCGCGCACCGATTCAGTTCCTGACCGAGGATTTCCGCACTTACCGAGAACAAGACCGCATGGTTTTTGATGCAGATGATGTCCTTTTGGACCTGCCGCGACCATCTCTCATCGGATCGCATCAAATTGACAATGCTGGGGTCTCAATCGCCACAGCACGGAATTTAGGAGTGTCGGATAAAGCGATTTCAAACGGCCTTAAATCCGTGACGTGGCCCGCGCGATTGCAAAATCTGACAACAGGCCCTTTTGCGGATATGATGTCAGAATCGGGTGGAGAGCTATGGCTGGACGGAGGACACAACCCGCATGCAGCCGCAGCTCTCGCCAATGTCATGGCAGAGTTACAGGATAAGAATGAGCGCGTGCTCGTTCTAGTCATGGGCATATTGGGAAATAAGGATGCCGGAAAATTCTTGGATGCCTTTACAGGGCTGGCGAGTAGCGTTGTCGCCGTGGACATTCCCGGATCACCAGCCCTGGCCCCCGAAACCCTGAAAGAACTCGCGGAAAATCGCGGTATGATCGGGCAAGTGGGTAAGAACCTCACGGATGCTGTTCAGCGTGCCATCAACACGGGCGAAGCCCTGTCACGCCAAGAAACGACCCAACCCATCATACCGCCGCGGGTCCTGATTTGCGGTTCTCTGTATCTGGCAGGGCAGGTTTTGTCTGCTTAAAGGTTTGACGGGTCCACAGCCGTGTCCAAATGGTGGGTCACATCAGGGTCGGCGCTGCCACTGGCCTGTGAATTTAATTTAGCAAGACCGCGATCTATTTCGAGGATTAAGGCGTTTAAACCGTCCTCTACATCGACTGAGTCACGCGCGACCATTTCTGCGCGTAAGTCTTGTAGCTGATCAAAGCGTTGCTTCACTGAGAATTGGCTGGACAAATAGATATCGCGAATTTCATCTATTGTCGTTGGGTTTGCGAGCCCCGGCATATATCCGTCGGCATTAATCGCAGTATCGGTAGCTAAAATATTCAAATCTGAATCGGGCATAATATGTCTCCTTCGCCCTATTCAATGCATAGTCTGACCGGGAGTTCCGAAAGCATAAAAAAGGCGGCCTCTGAAAGACCGCCTTCAAGTTTGATATCGCTTAGAGACCTAAGCGTGTTCGTCGAGCCACTCTGTCAGCTTAGTCTTATTCATTTCGCCAACTTTCGTCGCCACAACCTGACCGTCTTTGAAAATCATCAATGTTGGAATACCGCGAACATGGAATTTACCGGGCGTGTCGGGGTTTTCCTGAATATCCATTTTTGCTATTTTCACGCGCCCCGCAAAATCTTCTGACACTTCTTCCAGCGCCGGCGTCATTTTCTTACAGGGTCCGCACCATTCCGCCCAAAAATCGAGCAAAACAGGTGTATCGGCTTCAAGAACGTCAGTTGAGAAAGTGGCGTCTGTAACGGCAGTCGTGGCCATGGAACTCTCCTATGGGAATCATTTCGTGAGTCAGGAAATAGGAAGCGCGGCGACTTTTCGCAAGGCATCATCCAGTAACGCATTCGGGAGCGTCATCAAATGCGGGCCATCCGTCCACAATAATGCGCAGTTAATCTCTCGCCCCGGATAAATCTCCCGTGCCAATTCGCGGTAAGCCGCCATTTGCCCCAAATAGAGATCAGACACATCTTGCGGCTCCATTGGTGGCGGGCGGTTCGATTTATAGTCGACAATCGTCACGCTATGCTCGGTGACGCAAAGACGATCAATCTGCGCGTTGAGATACATGCCATCCGGTAGGGTTTTGGCAGATCCCGCCAAACTGACTTCTGCCCGCGATCCGGCTGCGAAAATATGTATGAAATTGGGGTCATCAAGAACCGCGAAGACTTCTTTCAAAATCTGTTCGTGCAACAATTGAGAGAGATCCTGATAACTCGAAAGCATTTTCTCCGCCGTCTCTTTGCGACGTGACGCGGGAATTTCCGGCAATATTTCCAGAAGCTTATGGATGAGGTTTCCCCGTCGAAAGACATTTGGGTCAGTGGCCGCACCCGGGGACCGTACACCCATCTCGACAGGTGGATTGGAGAGCAGGTGTGAGGGGGTCACGCGGCGTCGGCGTCCCTCACTTGCTGCAGGTCTGAAAGCCCAGTCGGGTAACTCGGTTTCTTGAGGTTGGGCCTCAACATCATTAGCGGCGCAAGCGTCCGGAACGGACCCATATCGAAGGCCGGTTACCAGTTCCCCATTTACCTCACGCGTAAACGGTGCATCATAGGCTTTTGCGTCCAAAGCTTCCAAACCGCGTTTCACCCAATCATACCAACAGCCCGGTTTCAGCTTCGCATTCGCCCGTCCAACATGTGGTCCACAGACAATCAAACGCGATTCTGCGCGCGTCATCGCGACATAAAGCAAGCGCAACTGTTCCTGCTCCATACGTAATTGCGCCGCCTCTTTCATCTTTGTGACATAGGGGGCATCGGCCTTGTTCCAGACCAAGCCGCCCGCGCCCTCGGGCAAGAGGACCTCCCGCAAATTCGGACTATTTGTTGTGTCAGGCAAAATCACGATGGGCGACTCCAGGCCTTTCGCGCCGTGGACGGTCATCACTCGGACCTCTGAAAGACTGCTGTCTTGCTCGCGTTTAATTTCAACATCGCCTTGAGAGAAAGCGTGAAGGAAAATCTGCAGGTTTGGCGCCATACGTGTTTGATGCTCTAGCGCCTGATGCAAAAACGCCTCAAGCGCATCGCGGGCTTCCATGGAAAGCCGCTTATAAAACCGCTCGCGCATGGACTGTCCGGAACCATCTTTAGTGTCCAAAACGCGGGCGTAAAAGTCGAAGGGCGTGAGCCTTTTGGACATGTCGATGAAAGCCGTAAGCATTTCGTAGTCGGACGGCGCCTTGTCTTTCAGGGTTTCAATTAACGACCCTGATCGATCAATCGCAACGCGCATTAAGTCATCATCATCAAACCCGAATAGAGGCGACTTCAGCGTTTCAGCTAAAGACAAATCATCTGACGGCAGAAGACAGACACGCGACAAAGCGATCAAATCTTTCACAATAATGGCATCTGAGAGTTTTAATCGATCGGCGCCCGCAATGGGTATTTCATGCCGTTTAAGCTGGCGAATGATGGACTCAAATAATGGCCCGCGACGACGAACGAGGATAAGAACATCCTGCGGCTGAATGGGGCGGGTTCGCTTTAACTCACGGTCAAATACCGGGTCTTTATGATCGATCCATCCTTTGACAGTTTTCGCGATCTCTTTGGATAAGACCTCGATCTGATGACCTTCTCCGGCGGCATCGACAGGCGTTGTATCCCAAGGCGCATTCTCTTCCGGTGTATCCGGTGGCGGTGTGACGGGCCAAAGTTCGATAAGTCCCTTATCTTCCCGATGCGCAATATGCCGAACCTCATCGCTGGCGGGCGGGAATGCTTCCGCATCGAACATAGCTTGCATTGCGCCGCACTCAAACAACACGGCATCAACGATGTTCAAAACCTCTTGCGTAGACCGAAATGACATCGCCATGCGGATATCTGTGGTCGCATGTTTTGAGTGACGGCGAATTTCAGTCAAAAACTGTTCAGGCTTCGCCCCCTGAAATCCATAGATAGATTGCTTTTCATCCCCAACAGCAAAAAGCGTTCTGGGCTTTTTTGGATCATCATCAGGATGCGGTTGGAAGAATGGCTCAGCCAGAATATTGATAATATCCCATTGTTCCGGCGATGTATCTTGTGCCTCATCGAGCAGGATGTGTTTAATTCCGCCATCCAATTTATACCGGACCCAATCAGCGGCTTCTGAATTTTCCAATAAACGTCTGACAAATAAAATCTGATCGGAATAATCCAGTCCACGCGCTTGATGCTTGGCGTCACGATAGAGCTCCGCATATCGCAGTGCGATGTGGAAAACAGACTCGGTGAGCGCAAAGATATGGCTGGCCTTGATCGCTTCATCGGCCTCGAGAACATCAAGCGAATGGGTATCGATCCAATCTTTCGCGAGAGCATGTGACTTCGCATCATAGAATTTGCTGCGAGTCTTGCCTGCTTGCGTTAGATAGAGGCCCGTCAGATGCTGCAATCCGGAAAGTGGGTCAGAGGCAGTAAGAGCCTGATCAAAAATCACCCCTCGCTTTAGATCATTTGCTCCGCCCGTTTTGAGCGCAGCGGATACAGCCTGCATTTTAACACGGTCAATTCTATTCCAAAGGCTCTTTGCAATCTTCAAAGGATCGCGCTGGTCGCCGAGCTTTAAATGTTCGGCCAGACTGTCC
>CAYZGF010000095.1:0-8701 GCA_964477595.1 uncultured Algimonas sp. | reverse complement strand
CATTCGCATATCGCATTCGCATCTAGCAGAGCCTAACCACCCACACGAACATCCCTTTTTAATTAGAAACTGAGAGACGCACGAAACGACAGAGTCACAAACCAACAACATATGTCATACCGTCGCAATCCAAAGGATTGCCCGGTACCCATTCCGTGAAACTTGTTGTTAAGGGCTACCATCGCGTGGAAATGCTGCCTTCAAGACATGGGCACCGGGCAAGCTATGCTTGCGTCGGTGTGACATCCTTGATGTGCCTGCCAGTCTACACCCCTACCCCATAGCCAAGCGCGGACGTTGCCCCTATGTTCTGCGGAACATGTCGAGCAATGATTCCTTTCAATCCGCGCCACCGAGGCCAAATTCTCGGTCCATCTCGCAAATGGCGATGCCGACGCGCCCCGGTGCTTCGCAAGCCAGCGATTATCTGGAAGGTTTGAACCCCGAACAGAAAGATGCGGTTATCAGCACGGAAGGCCCACTGCTCGTCTTGGCGGGTGCAGGTACGGGTAAGACACGCGTTCTGACCTGCCGCCTTGCACATATACTGAACCAGAAACTCGCTTTCCCCTCCCAAATTCTATCCGTGACATTCACGAATAAGGCCGCGCGGGAAATGCGTCACCGCGTGTCAGAATTGCTTGGTCAAACGACGGAAGGCCTGCCTTGGCTTGGCACCTTCCATTCGATTGCAGCGAAAATCCTCCGTATTCATGCCGAGCTGGTGGGACTGAAATCCAATTTCACTATTCTCGATACGGATGACCAAATCCGTCTACTAAAGCAGATCATCAAAGCCGAAAATATCGATGATAAGAAATGGACGGCGCGATATATGGCGTCGCTCATTGATAGCTGGAAGAACAAGGGTCTGACGCCGGACAAGCTGAATGCCGGACAAAAATATATGTTCGCGGAAGGCAAAGGTCAGCTGATTTACAAGACCTATCAGGCCCGTTTGAAGGTTTTGAATGCGGCGGATTTTGGCGATCTTCTGCTACATAATCTTACGATCTTTCAGAATAATCCTGATGTCCTCAAACGCTATCATGCCAAGTTTCGATATATTCTGGTTGACGAGTATCAGGATACGAATGTTTGCCAATATTTGTGGCTTCGCCTCTTGGCGCAAGGATCGAATAATGTCTGCGTTGTGGGCGATGATGATCAGTCGATCTATGGCTGGCGCGGGGCGGAAGTGGATAATATCCTGCGCTTCGAAACGGACTTTCCCGGTGCAAAGGTTATCCGCTTGGAGCGCAATTACCGCTCGACTGAACATATCCTCGCCGCAGCGTCCGGCCTGATTTCTGCGAACCAAGACCGCCTCGGCAAGACACTCTGGACCGAAGATGAAGGCGGACACAAAGTCGCTGTGACAGGCGTTTGGGATGCCCCTGCCGAAGCCCGCATCATCAGCACAGATATTGAGAACTGGCGATCTAAGGGCCGAAAATATTCGGATGTCGCGATCCTTGTCCGCGCCTCCCGACAAATGCGCAGTTTTGAGGAACGCTTCATTCAAATCGGCATGCCCTATAAGGTCATCGGCGGACCGCGCTTTTTCGAACGACAAGAAATCCGCGACGCCCATGCCTATTTGCGCTTGATGGTCAATGACTCCGACGACCTTGCCTTTGAGCGTGTCGTCAATACCCCAAAGCGCGGGATTGGGGCGACGTCCGTGCAAAAGCTGCAACGTGCGGCGCGGTCTATGGGTGTGTCATTGGAACAAGCCACACGTGAGCTCGTCAAAACGGATGAAATCCGTGGCAAGGCCCGCACATCCTTGCGGGCATTCTGTTTGGACTTGGATCGCTGGCGGGCACGAGTAGGTTCTATGAAGCATACCGACCTCGCCGAACAGATTTTGGATGAATCCGGTTACACGCAAATGTGGCGGGATAATAAGGATGCGAAATCCGCCGGACGTTTGGAAAACCTCAAAGAGCTGATCCAAGCCATGGCAGAATTCGATACCCTGCCCGCCTATCTGGAACATATCAGCCTCGTCATGGATGTGGATACATCCGGTGGCCTCGCAGAGGATCAGGTTTCACTGATGACGCTGCACTCAGCCAAAGGTCTCGAATTTCCGCTCGTCTTCCTGCCGGGATGGGAAGAAGGCATGTTCCCGTCTCAAAAGTCTATGGATGAGTCCGGTATGGCGGGATTAGAGGAAGAACGCCGCCTTGCCTATGTCGGGATTACCCGCGCGCGAGAACAGGCGAAAATCTTTTTTGCCGCCAACCGCCAAGTCTATGGCAGCTGGCAATCCTCCTTACCGTCACGTTTTATTGACGAATTGCCACCGAACCATGTGGAGGCGGCATCAGATTCAGGTTTGCATGATGGCGGCGCCGTGGCGGAACGGATCGCAGAAAATTTCTCCCGTAGTTTTAGTGCCGCGCAATCCAGCCGCGTTTCACCGGGTTGGCAACGTTTCCAGCAAAACAAAAACAAGTCCTATGGACGCGCCCCGAAAGAAATCGAAGGTCACGCCGTCCGTCGCCCCGCCAAAGGGAAAACATCCAATTACAATATTGGCGAGCGGGTCTTTCACCAGAAATTCGGCTATGGCGACGTCATCGAGGTTGACGGTACAAAGTTAGAAGTTGAGTTCGACAAGGCCGGGACGAAGAAAGTCTTGGACGGTTTTGTCGAGCGGGCTTAGGGACGCAATATGTTACGATTTATCTGGCTCTTTATATTCGCTTTCGCCCTGTCAGGCTGCGCCACAAACTCATTCGAAGTGCTGGATATCAATGCCTTATCCTCGGACCGTGACGATAATGGGTCCTTCAAAGGGCTGGAACGCATTGCCGTTCAGGCACAGGATAATGGTAAGAATATTCGCATTAATATCATATATTTACACGGCATTGGTTATGTCGAAAATCCGGACGACGCGCCCCTCGCCAATGCCTTCATTACGGGCGTTGCGGATGCCTATAACAGCACGGTCGAAGAAAAAGCCGTCGCCAGCCGATGCGGCCGCGATGATGAAGACGAGGATACGCGTCTGTATAACTCGATCCAAATCACGGATGTAAAAACCCGAACATATAAAACGACATTGCCGGGGTCTAAACTTCAACTGTCTGATCTGGCCTGTATGGATCGCCAAACCCTCAAGGTGGATGGCAATATCGAATATGTCATTTACCGGGTCTTTTGGGACGATATTTTTTGGGACAGCTTACAAGTCGCCCATGTCGGGCAAGATGCCTTGGGATCAAAAAAACCTGGAGCCTTGGCCTCACTGCGCAGGAAATATAACGGACAGCTGAAAGACAAACTCGTCAATTATGGATTCTCTGACGCGGTGCTTTACCTCGGCCCGGCAGGTGAACAGATTAGAAATGCGGTGCGCGGCGCGATGTGCAGCGCGGCTCTGGATGCCTCCGGTTTCGGTTTCGAAAAACAAGGCTCCAGCGTTAATCATCTCGACATATGCCAAATCGCAGCCCTGCGAGACATCGAAACAGACCCCTTTGCTTTTGTCACGGAAAGCCTCGGATCTAAAATCGCCTTTGACATCATGCGCGATGCCATGACGGATGGTCGCGGAAACGTCTATGATGACATGATTAAGGGTACGCAATTCTTCATGCTGGCCAATCAAGTGCCGCTGCTAAGCCTGTCAGATATTTCCGAAACAGACCGCGTCATTCCTGAACCCTATACGGATGCGGAGCGCCCCACAATTATCGCCATGTCGGAAATCAATGACTTTCTGACCTATGAACTGGTCCCGTTTTACCGAAACCTGCTCTCCCGCAGCATCCGCGAAGAAGACACATCATTTGATATGATGAGCGAGACAGAACGGAATCGTCTCATCAATATTCTCGGTTTTAATGTGATTGATATGCGCGTTGAATTTTCACCGCCCGTTTTCCCACTGGTCGGGGGCTTTGTCGATCCGCTCTTCGCGCATAATGGACATGTCAAACAACCGGAAATTATCGCCTATATGCTCTGCGGGGCGAAAAGCGGACAGTTGAATGTCGATGGCTGTCGCGGTCTAAGCAGCGAAGATTTGCGCGGGAAAAACCTACGTCGGAAAATCCGAGAGGATGCGCCTCTGCCCGAACCCAAAGGCGAAGCTGCCGCGCGGAGTGGAAAGTGAACGAGACGTTTCGCCCTTGGGCGCTCAATATCGCGGCCAGTTCCGACATCGCTTTTGACATCGCCGATGCGCTCGGCATGGACGGCGTAATGACAGCCCTGAGCGTTACGATCTTCGACGCGCCGCCTGATGCGATGCTGGTTCAAGGCCTGTATGACAGCGAGGCTGCAGCTAAGCAGGCCAAATCGACAGTGTCCCATATTCAGACCCTCTCAATCGCGATTGAACACTTACCCGCGAAAGATTGGGTCAGCGAGACACAAGCCGGACTGGCTCCTGTCCATGCTGGTCGGTTCTTGGTCTATGGCTCTCACGATGCAGATAAAGTGACGACTGATGTTGTTCCCTTACTCGTGGATGCGGGCATGGCATTTGGCACGGGGCATCACGGTACCACGGCCGGATGTTTAAGAATTTTCAGCGACTTATTAGACTCTAATACAGAGATTGAGACTGTCTTGGATCTTGGCTGCGGTGCCGGGGTGCTGGCTATGGCGGCGGCAAAAACGCTACCCGGTGCGGATATTCTGGCAACAGATATTGATCCTGACGCCATAGATGTGACGGATCAAAATATGGTCGAGAACGATGTGACGGGCCGGATCGAGACAGCTGTGGCAGACGGATTTGAAAGCCCGGTCTTAAAAAACTGCCAGTTCGATCTCATCTTTGCCAATATACTGGCCGGCCCGCTTATGGGGCTGGCAGATGACATCGTTGCCGCCACATCGGCGGGTGGGCATGTGATCTTATCAGGCATCCTTGATGAGAAAGCGGAACAGGTCGCGACGCGTTTTCGCGCAGCCGGATTAGATGTTGCCCCGCAACCGAGCCTTGAGGGATGGACTTCCTTACTCGCCCAAAAGCGTGCATAAAAAAGGCTGCCACATGCAGCGCATGGACAGCCTTTTTCAAATATCTATGTCTGTTTAGATCGCGCGGGAAATCCGGCGATTGCGGCGCGCATCACGGCGTGCGGCCAGGCCCGGGCGTACAGGCGTAACTGTGACGGAGCGGCGCGGTTGCGCTGGGGCCGTTACAAATTCAGTGCCATTAAAGATGGTCGTCATGTCTAGTCTCATTTCCTTTTGAGAGAAGCCGAATGCCTCTGCTCGGTTGATGGGCGCTATGTAGGCTGTATCTGAAAATCGAGAACCACCGATGCGCGAAGTGAGCTATGCAAAAATGCAATGCATTTGAGTGGAACCTTTAAACTCTTGGAAACTTATAGAGGGTCGGCATCAATTTTGACGGGAAAGCATTTGCTATGCCCATGCCTCCTCTTTACCTTAAACGCAAAGATTGCCGACCAATCACCAGACTTTTCCTCGCCTCCTTAAGAGAGGCAGAAGCGGATATCAGATGAACCACATGCCAGATATGTTTCAGACCTATGACGTGACCGGCGGACCGGAATATGGGCGAAAGCATCTTCCAAAACTTCGCAAGGCATTGGCGGCGGAAGGCCTCGATCTCTTCTTGGTTCCGCATGAGGACGAATATCAGAACGAGTATCTGCCGGACTGTAATGAACGGCTCATGTGGGTCAGTGGATTTACTGGATCAGCAGGCGCGGCGATTATCGGCACTGAAGACGCCGTGATGTTTGTAGATGGTCGATACACATTGCAGGTGCGGCAGCAGGTCGATGAAAGCCTCTTCACCTTCACGAAATTGGAAGGTGGCGGTATGTCAACTTGGCTACGCGAGAACGTCACACCAGGTCAGACGGTTGGATTTGATCCGCGATTACACAGCCCTGCCGGACTAAAACGCATTCGCGACGCCGTCTCCCTCGCGGGTGGAACAACCAAAAGCTTAGACATCAATCCGATTGATACAGCGTGGGGGGATCGCCCCGCTGCCCCGCTTACCAAAGTGACCATTCAACCCGAGACATTATCCGGCAAAGCTCATGCGGAGAAACGGGCAGAGATCGGCAAAGAAATTGCAGAAAGCGGTGCGGATGCCGCGCTTATTACAGCCCCTGCCTCAATAGCCTGGCTCCTTAATATTCGCGGCAGCGATGTCCAATGCACACCGCTCCCGCTTTCCACGGCGATTGTGGATGAGACCGGTCAGGTTCAGCTCTTCATCGCGCCGGAAAAACTATCAGAGGATGTCCGAGCGCATTTCGGCAATGACGTCAGCGTTCAAACGGAAGAGGCCTTACAAGACGGCCTCTCAGCCCTTTCCGGGAAGACGGTGATTGCCGACCCTAATACAGCCTCCGCTTGGCATGTTGATGCATTGAAAGCGGCTGGCGCAACGGTGAAATCAGCCTCCGATCCCATTGCGTTGCCAAAAGCCAAGAAGAATGCCGTCGAGATTAAAGGGACTGAGGCCGCGCATATTCGTGACGGCGCGGCACTCGTGCGGTTTCTGCACTGGCTCGACACCGACGCCCAATCCGGCAAAGTTGATGAGATCGAAGCCGCCACACAATTGGAACGTTGTCGCCGCGTCGATACGTCTCTCCGTGATCTCTCATTTGAGTCTATCTCAGGTGCAGGCTCAAACGGTGCCGTGGTGCATTACCGTGTGAATACGGGAACGGTTCAGACGCTGGAGCGCGGCTCGCTCTTCCTAATTGACAGCGGCGGGCAATATCCTGACGGCACGACAGATGTAACGCGCACCGTTCCAATCGGTGAACCCACCCAGGAAATGCGTGAGCGCTTTACGCTCGTCCTGAAAGGCCACATTGCCTTGGCCACGGTTCGCTTTCCGACAGGCACAACGGGCAGCAATCTCGATGCCCTCGCCCGCTATCCGCTTTGGCAGGCGGGTTTAGATTATGATCACGGCACAGGACACGGTGTAGGGGTCTTCCTCGGCGTCCATGAGGGCCCGCAGCGGATCTCTAAAGCCCCGAATAAGATTGCACTCGAACCTGGCATGATCGTCAGTAATGAACCCGGCTATTATAAAACAGGCGAATACGGCATTCGAATTGAGAACCTGCAATATGTGACTCCCCCGGCCCCGATTGAGGGAGGTGAACGGGACATGCTTGGCTTTGCTAATTTGACGTGGGCGCCTATCCACCGCGACCTAATTGTCACAAACATGCTCACTCCGAGCGAGCGCGATTATATGGACCGCTATCACGCACAGGTCTGGGAGAAGATCGGACCGCTGGTTGATGGGGACGTTAAAGCATGGCTGAAAACCGCCTGTCAGCCGCTTTAAAAAATGTTCGTCATATCAGGATTTGCAGATGTTCCGGAGGCTGACCGAGAAGCCTTTGCGCGCGCCTTGCCCGAACACAGCCGCCTCACTCGCGCGGAATCCGGATGTTATTTTTTCGAAGTGAAACCCCACCCGAAAATAAAAGGCCGCTATATCGTGAACGAAGCCTTTGAGGATGAGAAAGCCTACAAAACTCACATTAAACGGACGAATAGAACAGAATGGGCAAAGATAACGCGCAATATTAAACGCACCTATTGATCATCCGATCAGCGCCAGCCACTCATCTTCAGTCAGGACTTTGACGCCCGCCGCTTCTGCCTTTTTCAGCTTTGACCCTGCGCCCGGACCCGCGACGAGATAGTCCGTTTTCTTAGACACACTACCGGAGACTTTTGCGCCGAGAGATTGCGCGCGGGCTTTGGCTTCGTCGCGGGAGAAGCGTTCTAATTTCCCAGTGAACACAACAATTTTGCCTGCGACAGGCGAGTCCGATGTCGGTGCTTCTGCATCTTGTATATTGAGATGAGCGGTCAAATTATCGACGATAGCGATATTGGACTCAGAGGCGAAAAACCCGGCCAATGCGCCGAGCGCCGCCTGCCCCATACCGTCTATGCCGAGTAGTCCTAGGTAAGCTTCGCTCGTATCATCTTGAAGCAGCGAAACAGCATCACGGAATTTATCCCAGCTCACAAAATGTTGCGCGATCAAACGTGAATTGGTCCGCCCAACATGCCGAATGCCGAGACCATATAGGACACGGTCAAAAGGAATATCACGCTTGGCATCAATGGCGTCAAAGAGCTTTGTCGCGCTGGTCTCACCAAAGCCTTCCCAGCTCTCCAATTTGATTTCATCGTTTCGCGCGCGCAACGTGAAAATATCTGCGGGTTCTTTAATCAAGCCCTTCTCAAAAAAGGCTTCAATTTGCCGTTCCCCCAATCCGTCAATGTCAAAGACCTGCCGCGAGACGAAATGGACGAGAGATTGAACGGCCTGCGCCGGACAGGACAGGCCATTTGTACACCGCCGCACAACGTCCTGTCGTCCCGTCTTTTCGTCCACATCGGAACTTACAGGCGCATCGCAAACCGGGCAGCGTGTCGGAAATTGAAACGCCTCACCCTCAGCCGCTTTTACAACACGCAGGACTTGCGGAATAACATCCCCTGCCCTTTGAATCTCAACATTATCACCGACTTTGACGCCCAGCCTCGCGATTTCGTCAGCATTATGGAGCGTCGCATTTGAGACAACAACGCCGCCAACCGTGATGGGTTTCAGCCGCGCGACCGGCGTTAGCGATCCCGTTCGTCCGACCTGAATATCAATCGCATCAATCGTCGTAATGGCTTTTTCAGCCGGGAATTTATG
>CAYZGF010000094.1:0-8776 GCA_964477595.1 uncultured Algimonas sp. | reverse complement strand
GTTCACGACATCGGCTAGCATCGCTCCGTCGCGGAGGTGGACATGCCAATCGTCGGGGCGGCGGATCGTAAGTGTATCAGTCATAGAGTCGGGGTTAGCGGGGCGGAGCTGGAGAGTAAACGGGTCCGGCAAAATATCTGTCAATCATATGACTGTTCCCGGGCTTGACCCGGGACCCATCATCCGAATTTCAATCGCGTCTTGATAGGCAGGAGATAGGCTCCGGGTCGAGCCCGGAGACAGTCAAGCTCAGTCCCAGTCGCGACGCTTGAGCTGCATAAGTTGCTGACCATCCGCATCATAAAGACGCAGCGCGATGTGAGTCGCTTCAATCTTTCGCGTGTCTTGCAGCTTTTGCATGAATTGGTTTTCTGCATCCATCACATCGGCGCAGAACTTTTTGGTGCTGGCGAGTGCGCCGATCGTCAGGGTTTGACCCTCTTGCGTATATTGCCCGAAAAATTGGTTGCATCCGCCATGGCCGCTAATCTCTCCACCGGCTTTGAACGCGACGAATTGTTCTTGCGCGGGCATGTTTTCAGGACCCCATTCACTGCCTTCGAGAGAGGCGAGTGGACGAGCTTTGCGCACATCGCTGGCGACTTTCGCGCAACCCGCGAGGACGAGCGCCCCAACGGCGAGCGGCAGGATAATGGGAAAGGCCATTCTCATCGCTCCCGATACGGATCGCCAAGCATGGACGAGATATGCCGTCCATTTTCAGCCAGAGCCGCGACATCGACAGAGACTTCATTTGTGCAAGAGGAATGCCGCGCCTTTTCTTGGTAATATCCCGCATTAAAGGCGCGGACGAGTTGCTTGTGCCGTTCCTCGTCCCCTTCAGATTCGACTTGCATCATGCGCTGGCCGTAATCCCGCCATTTCTGATCATTGGGTCCAAAGCAGAGTGTGCGGAGATAGTGGATTTGTCCGAGGTTTTTAGAAAGCGCTTCGACGAGACTGGTCATTGTGACCATATCCCGTTCAACGCGCAGTTCCGCGGCTTCGCGGGCTTTTGCCGCGGCGGCGCGTTTTTCGCGCTCAGTCATGGGCGTTTCGGCCTCGGCGTCTTGCGCATAGGCTGGCGCTGCTAGCAGCAACAGCGGGAGTGCGAATATGGCCCAGCGGTAGTTCATAGCGTTAGTTTAGGGTTGATCCGCCGAAAACAAAGCCATTTTTGCATAGCCTTCGCGAATAATGCGCGTGGTTTCGGGCCACATGCCAAGTGTGTCGATCTCGGCCAGCGGGATAAAACATGCCTTGTCAGCATCATCTCCGGCCTTGGGTTCGCCCGATGTCCAACGCGCGAGATAGTCATGAAGACGGTAGTGAAAGCCTTCAAAATCCGCATCCAATGCCGTGATTTTTGTCAGAAGATCAGCCGTGACAGCGGTTTCTTCGCTGAGCTCGCGTAAGGCCGCCTGCGCTTCGGTTTCACCTGCCTCAATGCGTCCGCCGGGAATGGACCATTCGCCTTTCCGCGGCGCTGTCCCGCGCTGGATCAGCAAGACGTCCTCGCCGCGAATGCAGACAACGCCTACGCAATCTGTTCGTTTAACGTTCATGAGCGTTCCCTTAGCGAGGCTCTGTCCCTATAGCGAGGGGATGTGTGGACGTTTTACATTGGCGGGAAATCTGGACCAGATTGCGACCCGCTTTGCGGCGAAAACAAGTGACGAAGGTCTTTGGGATTGGGAGCCGCGCTATAATGTGGCGCCGGGGGCTGTCATCCCGACAGTCGCGTTCAACGGTCAGAAAAACAGAACCCTCGTTCCCATGCGCTGGGGTTTGCACCCATCTTGGCGGAAAGAACCACCGGAGGGACGTCCGCTTTTTAATGCGCGGGTTGAAACGGCCAAAGAGAAACCAAGTTTCCGTACGCCATTCAAACGCCGCCGCGCGCTGATCCCGACGACCGGTTGGTACGAATGGGAACGCGTTGAGATGCCGAATGGTAAGGAGATGAAACAACCGCATTTCATTTTCGAAGACAGCGAAAATATTGGGAGTGAGATTTTTGCTTTTGCAGGCCTCTGGGATCGTTGGCGTGTGGATGAGGGGATAGAGCTGCTCTCTTGTACGATCCTGACCACAGCGGCTGTCGGGGATGTGAAACATCTTCACCACCGCATGCCCGTGCGTTTACCGGAAAGCCAATGGGATCGCTGGCTGGACTGGGACGAAAATCCGGATCGCACATTGGAGACCATGTTGGGCGGGCAAGATTTGGGACATTACGAAGTCGATCGAGCCGTCGGTAATGCGCGAAACGAAGGTGCAGAACTAATCCGTCCTGTCTCCGCCGCCTAAAATATCTTCAGGTCCGGTGGGGTCAATAACTTCATCTCTGGCGAGGTCTTGCGGCGTATGATCGGCGATAAAATCTGCCATGGACGCACCGCGATCACCTAAGGGTCTGGGCGGGCCACGCGTCGTGTCGACGATAGTTTGACGTTCCAATTCTGAATTAAGCTCTGCTCCGATGATTATGACCATCGCGGTGAGCCAAAGCCAAATCAACAAGATAATCACGGAGGCCAATCCGCCAAAGGTTTCGTTATAAGCCCCAAAGTGGACGACGAATTTGGAGAAGCCAAAGCTAATCGCGATCCAGCTGACCAAGGCAAATATAATTCCGGGTAAGACCCAACGTTTCCTAGCAGGACGGCGCGATGGTCCAAAGCGATACATAACTCCGCAGGCAAAGCAGAAAATCGTCACGAGCAAAATCCAGGGTAAGGTCCGCGATGAAAACCCCGCTGAATATGCGAAATTTGTATGGGCTAATACCGCAGAAACGCCAATAATTACAAAGAGCGACACCCAAACGAAAACCAAACTACCCAGTGTCATGAGCATACCAAAGAGGAAAAATACAGCCGGATTTCGGGTCTCAACTTCCTCATAGGCGACATTCATCGCCCGCATCATGGCGCGGATACCAGCACCTGCAGAAATAAAGGCAAAGACGAGCGAGAGGATGATCCCGAGGCTTGCGTTGATTGGCGGCGCGGCGAGGACACTATTCACCTGTCCTTCCAAAATCGCATAGGCGTCTCCCGGAAGGAGCGTTGCAAATGTGCGGGTTAAACCGGTCACGTCGCCGGGATCAGCAAAATAGGAAAACGTCGAGAGCGCCGCAGTAATGAGCGGAAATACGGCCAGCAGAGAGAAGAAGGCGACGCCGGCTGCAATAACGCTCACATTATCATGATGCGCCTCTTTCCAGGTCCGCTTGATGACGCTCCACCAATCCGACACCCCGTATTTCCACGGGCTGTCAGCTTCGCATTGGGCGAAATCTTGTGCGTATGACTTCACGTTTGGCCGGGCCTATTTCCCCTTTTTCGGGGGCTGAGGTCTGGCGAAGATTAGCATATCGTCCGTTGAACGGGTCGGATCGAATTTATAGCCATTTGAATTGAAGGCTTTCAGGCCTTCTACTCTGTCCACGCGGTTTTGCATAATCCACCGCGCCATCAGGCCACGTCCGAATTTCGTGTAATACTGAATAGGGCGCGACTTGCCGTCCTTCTCTTCCATAAATTTCGCGGTAATCACCGGGCTGGACAGGGCCTTCGTATTGGCCGCTTTGAAATACTCATTCGAGGCCAGATTGACGATGGTTTTGTCTGCGTGGCTCTCAAGTTCTTCATTCAGCGACGGGGCCAATGTGTCGGCCCAAAATTCATAGAGGTTTTTCCCGCGGGCATTCTCGAATTTTGTGCCCATCTCTAAACGGTAGGGTTGGATCGCATCCATGGGTCGCAACACGCCGTAGAGGCCGGAGAGGATACGCAAATGGTCCTGCGCATATTCCAGGTCTGCGTCTGAGAGGCTTTTCGCCTCCAAGCCCCAATAGACGTCGCCATCAAAGGCTAAGCCTGCCGCTTTGGCAGAGTTGGATTGTCCATCCAGATTGAATGCTTGGAACCGCTCAACATTTAATGTCGCGAGATTATCTGAAATATGCATTAGTTTTTTGAGATCAGCAGCCGTTTTGGTTTTTGCCAATTTGGCAAGCGATTTTGTATCGGTCTCAAACCGCGGGCGGGTTTCAGACACGCCTGTTTCAGACGGGTCCATATTCATTTTTTTGGCAGGGGAAAGTAAGGTTAGCATCTGTGCTCCTCCTCATGAGATCAGTTGCGGGATGCAACTCGTATCCGTGGGTTAGTGGAATATCTACGTAGGTGTTGAGCTTCAGGATTGCGAGTCCTTAGGTCTCACTTATTCGTTAGAACTATTCTAAACCATCACACGCGGGTTCATTATTCCATCGGGATCGAGGGCTGTTTTGACCGCGCGGAGGAGTTTCATTTTTACCGGACTGGCGCGTTCGGCGAGATCATCTCGCTTCATAATGCCGATGCCATGTTCCGCAGAAATGGATCCGCCTAAGGCATCAACAATATCAAAGACGGGTTGGCTGAGCGCGTCCCAATTTTTGAGAAATGCCTCACGATCCGCGCCTTCGGGTTGCGCGATATTATAATGGATATTCCCGTCGCCAAAATGTCCGAAACCAACCGGACGACAACCGGGAACGACGGTTTGCATGGCTGCATCTGCCCGCGAGAAGAACTCCGGAATTTTATCAATCGGGACGGTGATGTCATGTTTGATTGACCCGCCCAAAAACTTTTGTCCCGCACTCATATGTTCACGAATGGACAGAATATCTGCGGCCTGCGTCTCATTGACGGCTATAACGGCGTCTTTCACTGAATTGTTTTCAAACGCTTTTCCGATAACGTTTTCCGCGATAGAGCGACCTTCCTCTTCGGTTTCAACTTCCCAGTCGCAAAGCAAATACCACGGATGATGATCTGTAAAGGGATCGCGAACGGCTTCAAAATTATCCACGACGGCGCGATACCCGATGGCGGGCATGACTTCGAACATGGCCAATCGTCCGCCCGCGCGGAAGGGCTCCAGCAAGGATACGGCGGCTGCCGCACTTTCCAATCCGATGAGGGCGCGTTGCACATATCCGGGCTTTGGGAAGAGCTTTAGCGTCGCGGCGGTGATGACCCCTAATGTGCCTTCCGCGCCTAAGAAGAGACGGTTCAAATCATAGCCCGTATTGTCTTTGCGTAAGCTGGTCAGACCGTTGAAAATGGACCCATCGGCCAGCACGGCTTCGACGCCAAAGACCAGCTCTTTCGTCGTTCCATATTTTAAAACATGATTGCCGCCCGCATTTGTCGACAGCACCCCGCCAATGGTGCAACTGCCTTGGCTGGACAATGTCAGAGGGAACTTTCGGTCTGCTGCATCCGCCGCGTCGAGCACAGATTGCAAGGTCGCGCCCGCTTCAACCGTCATCGCATTGGCGGTTGGATTAACATCCCGAATGGTCGTCATTTTTTTCAGGCTAATCAGGACTTCGCCTTGTGGTGTGTTCCCCCCGACGAGGCCTGTATTCCCGCCCTGCGGCATCAAGGGTAATTTATATTGGGCACATATTTTGACGGCCGTCGCGACTTCATCTGTTGAGCGCGGGGTCAACATGATGGGCGTCGCGCCAAAATACTTATCCCGCCACTCCCGTAAATGTGGATCGATTAAATCCATATCTTGCGTCCAAGCGCCTTCAGGCAAGGCAGCTTTCAGAGCGTCAATGCCCGTTGTCATAATTCGACCTTTAAATCACCTTGGCGGAAAACGGTGAGCTTTCCATTTTCGACGCGCAATACGGTAGACGGCGCGCCGGAGAGCGGTGCTTCTGTAGATAAGCTGGCGGCAATCTCAGAGCCCAATTCGCGGATAGCGTCCTCATGGCTAATACAATCAGGATCGCCCGAGCGATTTGCGCTGGTTAGCGCTAAGGGCGTCTCAATGGATGCCCGCCAAGCCGCATCCGGACACCGTAGCGCAATCGTCCGAACACCTCCGATATTGCTCGTCACGCGCGGGTCCAAGTCCGTATCCTCCTTGAGATTTAAAACAAGGGTGAGTGAGCCCGGCCAGTAGCGTTCTACAAAGCGTTGAGACAACGTATCGAAATGGGCGAGGGTTTTGGCTTGCGCGATATTTTTGACGCAAACCGCGAGGGGTTTGTCAAAATCCCGACCTTTGATGTCGTATATTTTGGAAACTGCGGATGGCATGTCTGCGCGTGCGGCCAAGCCATAAACCGTCTCTGTCGGTAAAATGACGGCCTCTCCCGCGTCCAACGCTGTTTGAATTTCTGACCAATCACTCATTGCTTTTCGTTAAACTCCGCTTCGATGCGTAAGGTCACCTCATCGCCAATGCCGAAATTCGTCAGATAATCCATACCCCAATCGGAGCGTTTGATTTTCCCAATCGCCGAAAATCCCAATGTCGCGCCGGGATTTCCAAAGCTTTTGCCCGCACCGTTGTAAGTCACGTCCAATGTCACGGGTTTCGTAACCCCGCGAAGGGTCAGATCGCCTGTCACGGTCCCTGTGGTGTCAGTCAGTTTTACGGAGTTTGTGGAGACAAAGCGAATTTCCGCATATTTATCACCGTCAAAATACTTTCCATCCGTCGCCAGCGTCTCGTCCCATTCGGGATCACCGGTCGATACGCTTTTAGGATTGATCCGAACGTCTAATCTACTGTCTGTTGGGTTGTCTGGGTTGAAATCCAGCGCCCCCGAAATTTCGTCAAACCGTGCCGTATAAAAAGATAAGCCGGAGTGACTGAGCGACCAATTCACCGAGGCATGTGCAGGATCTAGGACATAGGCACCCTCCGGCGCGGCTGCCACATCCAGAACAGGTGGAGAGACGCAAGCTGACAGGTTCAAGAGAGCGAAAGGGAGGGCGAGGGGGAGGAGTAAGTGTTTCATACGTTCACTCTAACGCAGTTGACGGCAAAATATAGTTGAAAGCGCGAAAACAAAACCGCAGAGCCGCGATATGGAATCGCCAGACCCCATAACAGACGCAGAGACTGCGTCCGAAGACAAAGCAGAACCCAAATCTATGGGCGAGCGCATTTGGTCTGAAGTCAAATTTTTCTCAAAGCTTGGCGTCTTTATTCTGGCTTTCATCACGCTGATTTGGGGGCATTTCAAAATCCCAAGCGAGAGTATGCAGCCGACATTGGAGGTCGGTGATCATCTCTATGTGTCTAAATATGCCTATGGCTATTCAAAACACTCATTGCCCTACCTCCTTCATAAGCTGCCATTGCCTGAGGGTCGTATTTTCTCGCGCCTGCCAAAGCGCGGTGATGTTGTTGTTTTTCGGAACCCTAAAACTGAAATTATCATGATTAAGCGGGTTGTTGGTCTGCCCGGAGATGAAATTCAGGTCCGCCGGGGACAGCTTTTTCTTAATGGGAATGTTGTGCCGCGGGAGCGGCTTGACGGTCGCCTCTACCGCGAACATGCCACCCAACGTGTGCGCAGCGTCAATGTCTACACGCAATCACTCCCGGGAATGGAGGATGAATTTGTGATCTATGAGCGCGACGACACCTATCCGCTGGACAATACGCCCGTCTTTATTGTGCCGGAAGACAGGGTCTTTTTCATGGGCGATAATCGCGATAACTCTATCGACAGTCGTGACCCGCGTAATGGACCGGGCATTGTCCACATGAATTATGTGATGGGACGTGCCGACCGGGTGATGTTTAGCTTTAAACGCTGTAACCGGAATGAGGATTTACACTGCCCGGCCAAAGGTCGGTTCATGGAAAAACTCTAGTCAGGCCTCGACGCGAGTAGAGCAGACGCATAATCTGCCGCAGACAAAACATAGGTGAGATATGTCAGACCGTAAAATTTCCGAAATGAGTTTCGAAGATGCGCTGAACGAGCTGGAAGGCATTGTCGGGCGCTTGGAACGCGGTGATGCACCCTTGGAAGAGAGCATCACGATCTACCAACGCGGGGCAAAACTGAAAGCGCATTGCGAAGGCAAACTCAAAGACGCTCAGATGAAGGTCGAGAAAATCGTTCTCGATGGTCAGGGCAACGCCGGAACTGCGGATTTCGACGGATAAATAATAATGCCTCTCGCCGCGCTTTCTCAATCGACAGACGTAGATTTTCCCACGCGGCTTAAGACCGTCGCAGATCTCGTGGAGTCGCGCCTAGACGAATTATTACCACCGCCCTCCGGCCATCAATCCGTCATTATGGAGGCGGCGCGATATGCCGCACTCGGTGGAGGGAAGCGATTGCGCCCCTTTTTGACCGTAGAGACCGCGCGCATGTTAGGTGGCCCGCTGGACGCCGCGCTGACCGTCGGCTGCGCCTTGGAATGCCTACACGTCTATAGTCTCGTCCATGATGATCTGCCCTGTATGGATGATGATGATCTTCGGCGTGGAAAACCAACGGTCCATAAAGCCTATGATGAGGCGATTGCCGTACTCGCGGGGGATGCGCTCCTGACGCGTAGTTTTGGCATCATAGGCGAAGTCGATTTGCCGGCCCGCGTCAGGGTCAAGCTGGTTACAGAGCTCGCCGCATCCGGCGGTATGTCCGGCATGATTGGTGGGCAGGTCGTGGATATTACCGTCGCCGAAGGAGAGCGGGATGAAGCGCTCATTACAGGGCTCCAAGCCATGAAAACGGGTGCGCTTATTGATTATGCCGTGCGGGCTGGAGGGCTGGTGTCTGCTGTGTCGAAAAAGCACCTGACGGCACTTTCTGCTTATGCGCGTGACATGGGGCTCGCTTTTCAAATTCAGGACGATATTTTGGACGTTACTGGCGACGCCGAGACTGTGGGCAAGGCCGTTGGAAAAGATGCAGACCTTGGAAAGGCCACATTCGTATCAATTTTAGGCC
>CAYZGF010000093.1:0-8805 GCA_964477595.1 uncultured Algimonas sp. | reverse complement strand
AACGCATTATGCGTACAGATTACGAAATCGACAAATTTCAGAAAACCTATTTCGTGATTGATGACTACGCCCAACTTTTCGATGCCACGCAGCAAGATTTTGGCCCTATTTATGAGCGCCTGAAAATTCAAGATCACAACTATGGAACGGCTGAAATTCTGTCTGAGGATAAGATTATTCTGTAGTAAAACGCCTCAAGCATTGAAAGCTTGATCTATCCCAGTGGCTAATTCAGAATATCATCCATATATACCAAGACTGATGATGGCTGATGCCCGTCTACCCTTCAGCTCATTCAATTGCAGATAAAACATTTCCAGTTAGATGCGGCTACCCAGAGACACTAAAATCACGTCAGCTTGACAAAGTCCTCAGCGTTAAAACGTATATTTATCGGTTAGCTTTCTCTCTCACGGATACCATCAAGACATAAAAAAAGCCCGATCCGAAGACCGGGCTTTCCAAATCAATTGACTAAAACTTAGTTGACCATCGCGTCGATGGAACCGAGTGTCAGAAGAACTTCTGTACGACGGTTTAGCTGCTCTTTAACACCGTCACCAGTTTGAACGAATGGCTCTGTTTCGCCTTTTCCTTCAGCAGTGATTGTACCGCGGGCAACACCCTGACGAACAAGCTCGTTCAAGGCGTCATTTGCGCGACGCTTGGAAAGTGCCAAGTTGTATGAAGCCGCACCTGAAGTATCTGTGTGACCGACAACGCGGATAGCGTCGACTGAACAGAACTGACCAGCATCCAGGATGCGTGTAATGGTGTTACGTGTTTCCGCGGATGCGCCTTTATCAAATTCATAATAGATGATTTCTTGGCGATACTGCTCAGCACAACCTGATACTTGAACAACAGGACAGAAGTTCAGATCAGATACGATTGATCCATCAGGACATGTCAAACGTGGCGGCTCTGCTGGGCACTGGGCTGCATCAAAGACCATGGAACCGTCCCAACAACGAACGTCTGCGACAGGCTCAACGACTTCTGCAGGACACTGACCTGCATTGAAGACCATAGAGCCATCCCAACATTTGTAATCAGCTGTTTCGACCGGCATTGGCTCCGGCTTGTCCATTTTCGGGGCAGATGCACCAAATCGGTAGCGGAAACCTGTCAGGAGTTGGTGAGCGCCAACGCCATCAAGCTGAACCTGACCAGGAAGAGACGCTCCAGTTGCGGAATTTGAAAATGCTCCATCAATTTCGAGGTCAGCGGCTTGCATATAACGATAATTTGTATCCCAAGTCAGCTTGTCCGTGATTGAATAGCCGAGACCAGCTAACAACTGCCAGCCGAGACCTGTATCGTCGTCGTTGTAGTCACAGCTGAAGCCATTTACGCCATCGCGAGTACCAACGCAGGTCGGGTTAGTGATTTGGCCGAACCCGTCAGGACGCGGGAAATCATGCGAGACAACCGATGCGTCACCACGAACAACACCAAGACCTGCACCAACATAAGGAGCAAATTTCCCAAAGTCTGAGAAATCATAAATTGCATTAATCATAAGGGCGTCGGTACGGAGCTTAACATAGCTCTCTGGTGTTTGTGAAATTGAACCATAATCATTCCACATTGTGGTTCCATCAAGTTCAACACGCCAGTTGTCGCCAAAATCATAGCCGAGGCCGAGATTTGCGGCCAAATTACCTTGCGCTTCGACGTCTCCAACGACACCACCGGTGACGTCGATATCCGTACCTGCACCATAACCAGCAGCACCTTTAAGGTACCAGCCAGAGCCATCCTGAGCCGATGCGAATGATGGCGCGGCCATCAAAGCTGTAGCGGCTGCTGCGATAAGAAGCTTATGCTTCATGAGATTTCCTCCAATAAATGGCGACGCCATTCTTCTATAAAACACTGAAAACCCCTTTAGGGGCCCCGATTGCATAAACCCTAGCTACACAGAAGGTTCCGCAATGCCAACATCGATTAGGTGTTTTAGCACCAAAAAGAAAGGTTTTTTCTGAAAAGTTGCTATTTTGCATCACTTTTCAGGCTATTGTGCCGAAATAATTGTTATCAGAAAACCGTGACTTAGCTCTATCTGAGGAAATTTTCTTATCCCGATTCCGAAAAACAGCGAATTTCCACGCTACAAGGTCTGATTGTTAAATCTATCATTTTAAGGGAATGGTACGCCCTCGCGGATTCGAACCGCGGACATCCTCATTAAAAGTGAGGCGCTCTAACCAACTGAGCTAAGGGCGCTTACCAAAAGCCGCGCCTAACTAGGGTCGGCTTTCAGAGTCGTCAACCCGTAAAACACCCTAAACTCATGTTGTTTGCTGTGACCAGTTCGAACGAAAGTCACGAACGAAGACTTCATAAGTCCCTGCCGCGATTGAGGCACGAATCCGAGACATTAAATCTTCGAAATAAGCGATATTATGCCAAGACAAAATCATTGCCCCTAAAAGTTCGTTAGAACGGATCAAATGATGCACATAAGCTTTTGTGTAGTCTTGCGATGCAGGGCAGGAAATTTTGGCATCTAATGGTGACTGGTCTTCTGCAAATTCTGCGCGCTTAATGTTATAGGGCCCAGTATCCGTCCAAACCTGACCATGTCGTCCTGACCTGGTCGGAATCACGCAGTCGAACATATCCACGCCGCGATAGACGGCCTCTACAATATCAATGGGCTTCCCAACGCCCATCAAATATCGCGGACGGTCTTTGGGTAAATGGGGCGTCGTAAAAGTGAGAGTCTCACACATTGCGGCATGACCTTCGCCGACGGCTAAGCCACCTATTGCGAACCCACCATATCCGCCACTTGTATTTTCCTTGATGGAGGCTTCTGCAGACATTTTCCGTAATTCAGGAAAATTAGACCCCTGTACAATCGCAAAGAGAGTTTGGGCTTCGCGATCCCCAAATGCCTCCAAGGATCGTTTGCCCCATCTTAAAGACAATTCCATAGACCGTGCAGCTTCATCATAGCTTACGGGAAAATCGGTGCATTCATCTAGCTGCATCGAAATATCTGCACCCAATAAGTCTGCCTGTATTTCTATGGACCTTTCCGGCGAAAGCATATGTTTCGAGCCATCCAAATGACTTTGAAAGGTCACGCCCTCCTCCGTCATTTTCCGGAGTTTAGATAGTGACCAAACCTGAAAACCACCGGAATCTGTCAGAATCGGACCTTCCCAGCCACCAAATTTGTGAAGGCCGCCCAAACGAGCCACACGCTCCGCCCCGGGCCGGAGCATCAAATGATACGTGTTGCCTAGAATAATATCCGCGCCTGCCTGACGGACTTGATTCATATATACGCCCTTCACAGTTCCGGCCGTCCCAACGGGCATAAAAGCTGGCGTGCGAATATCTCCGCGCGGTGTTTTCAGAACACCGGTTCGCGCCTCACCTTCAGTTGCATGGATATCAAAAGGGAATTTTGCCATCAGGAGGCTTTCCAAATGAGAGAACTATCGCCGTAGGAATAGAACCGGTACCCCTCGTCAATCGCTATTTTATAGGCCGATTGCATACGGTCCAATCCAGCCAAGGCGCTAACGAGCATAAACAGCGTGGACTTGGGAAGATGAAAATTAGTCATCAACCCGTCTACGATATGAAAGTTTGAACCCGGCGTTAGAAATATATCAGTTTCTCGGGATTGCGCTTTAATGCCTCCGTCTTCAACCGCAGACTCGAGGGCTCGCAGAGCTGTTGTACCAACAGCTATAATTCGACGGCCCTCCGCCTTTGCCGCATTGAGACGGTCGGCTACACTGTCGGAAATTGTGAACCACTCACTATGCATATCATGATCCTCAGTATCATCTGATTTGACAGGCAAAAAAGTCCCGGCCCCGACATGCAGTGTAAGCGCCTCACGCTGTACACCTTTCGCATCAAGTGCTTCCAGTAAAGACGACGTAAAATGCAGACCGGCTGTAGGCGCAGCAACAGACCCTGCTTCTTTTGCGTAGACGGTTTGGTAATCTAATATGTCCTGTTCATCAGGCGCGCGTTTTCGCGCAATATAAGGCGGCAAGGGTGGAGCCCCACATCGCTCAAATGCTGCAAGTAAATCATCCCCTTCCGCATTAAACCTAAGCGTCAAGTCGCCCCCATCCCGCCTCTCAATAACGTCTGCTGAAAGCGCATCGTCAAAATGTAATCGATCTCCAATGCGCAAACGCTTCGCCGGACGACAAAAGGCGTCCCAAGAGGCTTCATCTTTTAGCTTATGGAGATTAACCGTAACAGAGACATCTCCGCCACCACCCTGAGCTCTCGCAGGCCGTCTGGCGCTTAAAGCTGCCGGAAAAACCTTTGTCTCATTGAAGACGAGCACATCTCCCGCCTTTAATAATGACGGTAAATCAGAAACATTCTTATGATCGAAATCACCCTTGTCAGGGATATGCAAAAGCCGCGCGCTATCGCGAGGACTCACGGGCCGAAGCGCGATTGCGCGCTCCGGCAGATCAAAATCGAAAAGAGAGACGTCCATTTTGGCCGTCCTGTATTATGTGATTAAGCGACCGTCATTTTGACGATTTTACCGGGCATACGCGGCGGCTCACCTTTCGGTAGCGCGTGAACAAGTTCCATGCCGCTCTCAACTTCACCCCAAACGGTATATTGTCCATCCAGGAAACTCGCATCATCCAAACAGATAAAGAATTGGCTGGAAGCAGAATTCGGATTTTGAGACCGTGCCATAGAGCAAACGCCTTCCACATGCGGGTGACGATTAAACTCAGCCTTAATCTGCTTCTTTGCGCCGCCCATACCAGTGCCATTCGGACAACCGCCTTGAGCCATAAACCCGTCGATCACGCGGTGGAAAGTCAGTCCGTCGTAAAAGCCGTCTTTGGCAAGAGATGTAATCTGTTCGACATGCAAAGGTGCCAAGTCTGGACGCAATAAGATAGTCACATCTCCGGTCTCACCCTTGTTATTGTCGACAGTCATAATGAGTTTTTCGGCCATGATGGCTCCAATGCTTGAAAGTTATAAGTGTTTTAGAGTACGCGGGTTGGAACTGACAGATCACACACATTCGGGAACGTTCCATCAGCGTTTTTCTGCGTCTTTAACCAATTTCCAAATGCCGGATGATCGGTGCGGAGAACTTGAACCGTTGGGCGTTCCTCGTCCTCCATGTCAACGGCCAATTCGACCTTATTCATCCGGTCCGGAATCCAACCTGGCACATCTCCGATTGTCCCGACCTGCGGTTTCTCCAAGAGGTCGTAACCCATAACGGTATTACCCCAGATCGAATATTGGGTATCCAAATGTTCGGCCTGCGCCCGCATGAGGAAAAACTGACTATTCGCGCTATTCGGATCATTCGTCCGCGCCATAGACGTTACGCCTTTGCAATGCAGTCCAAACGCATCAACCTTATTGTCTTTTGTAAACATAGCTTGGCTTGTCGGTTGACTTGCGATTTGCAGGTTTTTGTAGAAACCAACGCCAATCTCGCCGTCGCCAACTTTCTTAGCCGTCACCAATGTGAAAGGCATGTCCGTGCCACGGCGGAAGGTAAATTCGGCCTCAATATCAGGCAGAGTGGAATCACCTGTTCCGTCGCCATTTGTTCCGTCCCCCGTCTGGTTCATAAAACCATCAATCACGCGGTGAAATATAACATCGTTATAAAAACCCTGCTTGGTCAAAGCTTTGACTTGTGCCACGTGTTTCGGAGCAATTTCAGGATAAAGTTCAACACCAATATCCCCATATTTCGTGTCAATCACGAGCAGGTTTTCCGGATCAACCGTCCGCCAAGCCTCTTCCGGTGCGGTGAAACCGGTAGCGGTTGCACCCGCGACAGCTGTCGCTTCAGTGACTTGCGTATCGGCGTTTTCAGCTGCGCAAGCATTTCCCACCAAAGCGGTAGAGAGTGCGAGCGCAAAAATCATGCGGTGGCTCATGAAAATTTATCCTTCAATCGTGCATCGACTTCAGGGGTGACGAACTGGGTTACGTCGCCGCCCAGCCGGGCAATTTCTTTAACCAAACGACTGGCAATCGTTTGATATTGCGGATCCGACATCAGGAACACAGTTTCAATATCAGGATTGAGACGATCATTCATCCCGGCCATCTGAAACTCATACTCAAAGTCACTCACCGCCCTCAATCCGCGCACTATCATTGAGGCCCCACATTTTTCAACAAAATGTATCAGCAGACCCTCAAACGGTAACACCTCAACTTCGATGCGGTCTTTGAACGGCTCTACGACATGCTCAACCATCTGAACGCGATCATCTAAGCCAAAGAGCGGATTTTTGGCCCGATTAATCGCCACACCAATAATGAGTTTATCGCAAAGCCGGGACGCTCGTTTCATAATATCCAGATGCCCGAGGGTCATCGGATCGAACGTACCGGGATAGAGTGCAATTCGTTTTGTCATGCGGGTGTTATATAGCTCAGAACCTGCTTTGCCAGCGCTTGTTTTGTACATTTAAGCAAAGCATAACTTCCCACCAACGTAGTAAGATCGTTGGTAGAAATCGGACAGAATGAAATCCTCATTCAGCTGTTTCGTTACCGTCGAGTTCTTCAAGAAAGCCCCACATTTTTTCTTCGTCGGTCCGCTCATAACCGGTCGCAAGCTTGATTTCTTTCTCATGCGCCAGACTACGCTCTCTCAAAAAATCGCAGGCGTTTTCGGTGTCTTCTTCGCTAGATCCCGGCAAGCTATATCTGAACTTCAGATATTGTCCGGGCTGCACCTCGTTCAAAGTTAGAATAGACAGCTTCCCTTCACCTTTAAAAACAACTGCGGGGTCGTTTGAAACAATGACATTATTATCGCTCATATTAGCGAGCCCTATTAACAAGGCCGCTGCGTCCAAAGACGACCGCTCGCAAGCCTCAGAGAGGTTTTCGTCAATATCCAGCCCTGCACTCTGCATAGCAGACCCTGTGTCCCGCATTGAAGCTGCGAAATACTGCTCGAATGAGAATTGAGGAAATTCACTCAGATAGACCGTGTAAATTCGGTCCTCCGAATCCACATAGTTGCAGAACGCATCATTTCCGTCATCGCCGATTAATTCAGCTCGCGTTCGGGTCAGCCCGTTCAACTCCGCGGGGCATATAAAGCCGCGGCTCTTTTGCGCCACCGCGCCATCACCCGCACTCGTAAAACCGATATAAACCGTATCCTCTAATTCATCAGTGCTATTGGAAGTCGCACAGCCGACCAAAAACACTGAAGAAACCGCTGCACTTAAAAGTAATTTCATCATCATTCCTTCAATTCACGGCGTCGTTCGCCCGGTTTATAATGTTCAACGGCCCGCGCCTCTACATCTGATCGATAATAAGGAACGTCTTTGAAACGTCCTGCAATATAATCATCGACTTGATCTGTGAAATGCGGCGAGTTTGGATCGCCGCTTTGCCCACCTGCGAGAAGGCTTTTCGCCCTTACCTTATCTCCAAATTCCACAACTGCGACGAAGCTGTTGCCACGATAGCCATAGAGCTTTTTCGAGCCATTAGCTTGGCGTGCGCCATAGGCCGCCAATGCGCCCCATCGTCCCGATGCCATTCCAACCGGATAGCTTGGCGCCGCATCGTCATGGGGCTGTCGGATGTCCCCTGTCAGGCGTTGGAAGCGGTTGATATCACCCCAAGGCATGTTCCAATCACCATAGTCAGCAACCATTTTTTCTATGGCCGTCCTTAAGTGTGTCAGCTGTTCTGCATCGGTCCCATCAACCGCCATATGGGTTAACAGCTCCATGCGGCTCATTCGCTCGCGTGGTCGCTTTGCATTTTGTAAAATTTCCATCCCGTAGAAATGCGCCAAAGACATGGCGACAGAGTCGGCAGACGCCCGATAATCCCAGTCCTTGAGGACCTGAATAGCTTCATTTAGCTCCGGATCGCGATTTGAACGCTCATAAGCCGACACCAAACTTGGGATTAGGACCTCAAAGGCCGGCAATGCAGGATCATAGGCCAAGTCGATCAAATCTTGTATCGATATATTTTCGGCGTCCTCGAGTAATCTGACAGCGTGAATACCCCTGAAGTTTTCCTTATCCGGCGCCATGTAAGCGGGATAATCCTCTTCCTTCGGACTTTCCGCACCGGCCGCCGTAAAGGGTGTCGAGTTCGCATTCTGTATCCAGCCATTTGAAGGATTGGTGATAGTGATCACCTCGTTAACGGCGTGAACACCATTCCAATCCGTGCGGGGGTCAGCCCCATCCACGGGTCGGGAATAATCAAATTGCGGATCTCGCTTCGGGACAAAGTTCCCGTGATAATAAGCGATCGTGCCGTCTTTGTCTGCATAAACGGTATTATTCGAAGAGTTAGTCCGAATATCCATCATCTTTCGAAATTCAGTGTGGCTCTTTGTTTTGGTTCGAATAAAACTTTGCTGCAGCGCATTGACCGGGTCCCAATTGATTTTAGTCGCGACCCATTTTCCGTCCTCATTCATATGCGTAATTGGACCGTGATGGGTTCGATAGGTTGGGAATGTGCGCTCAGAAACCTCTTCGCCGTCGCGATATTTTAGCGTGACCTCGCCGACATTAAGGGGGCGAATTTCATCTCAATATTTATATCCGGGCTGACAGATTTCATCTTGAACGATTGTCTCCACAAATTCATCGATGAAATCGACATAGGTGGATGTGTGCATCCAACCATTATGTTCTGAAAAGCCCTGATAAACGAAGAACTGTCCCCACGTTACAGCACCATAGGCGTTTAAACCTTCCTCGCTCACAACGTGAATTTCAGGACGAAAATAGAAACTCGTATGGGGATTAATGAGCAGCATAGCAT